>JABCPG020000032.1 GCA_013333195.2 Bacteroidia bacterium | reverse complement strand
TGGATGGTGGAATTAGGCTGTTTGCGGCTATTGTCTCGCTGAGGGGCATAAGCTGTATACATTTTGTAAGTTTTGATTACATTTGCGGGAGCGTATCGGGTGAAGGGAGAGACGCTTTTAACGTCGCGAAATGAATCCATGCGTGCGTTGAGGTAAAAAGAAGGAAGGGGCTGACGGAAAAATGAACTTGAATAGGGCAACGTTGATAGGGCGGGTAGGGCAGGATCCCAAGATTACGTACCTACAGAATGGTCGCTGTATGGCGAGGCTAAGCCTGGCGACGAGCGAAATGTTTGTTTACAAGGATGGAAGCCGTAAGCAGCATACGGAGTGGCACACCGTTGTGTTTTTCGGGCCAAGAGCCGAGGTTGCAGAGAAGTACATACGCAAGGGGATGTTGCTGTACGTGGAGGGCCCTATCCGCTACCGCTCGTACGAGGATAAGGAGGGGGTGCAGCGTTTCACCTGCGAAATTCTGGCCTCTGATTTTCGTTTTCTCGAGCCGCGGAAGGAAAACGAGCGGGAGGGCGCCGCGGAGGCATCGAATCATCCCGACGATGGGTATCTGCCCACGGAGCCGGAGGATGATGGATTGCCATTTTAGGTGCGGGGGGACCACCTATAGGATTAAGTAAATCGCTGCGCATTGGACACTGAAATTACTGCTGCCGTTTCGCTTCTAGAAGTGCACTTCCTGCCGGTTTCAATCGGCTTTTTTGTGGGCCTTGTGATACTTTTGGTGCTCTTAGTGGCTTCGGGGTTTATCTCGGGGGCTGAGGCATCAATTTTTTCCCTCTCGCCCGCGCATCGTGAAGTGATGGAATCGCGACGCGGGCAGGAGCCCTGCTACGCGGTGATGCTTCGTATGCTCGCGGATCCCAATCGGATGTTGGCAACGATACTCATCGCGAATAATGCGGTGAATGTTGCGATAGTGCTGGTATCCACGTACGTGACCGACACCATAGTGGATTTTACGGATGCCCCAGGGTGGGGATTCTTCATTAAGACGGTGATTATCACGTTGCTGCTCCTGTTTTTTGGAGAAATTTTTCCAAAAATTTTGGGCCGAAGTTTCCCTATAGGGTATGTGCGGATCGCGGCGCGCCCGCTCAGAGCCTTATGGTTCTTTTTAGGCCCTCTCGCCAAGCTGATGGCCCGCTCGGTTTCGATTGTGGACGAGCGGTTTAGCGGAAGTAACACGCTGTCGCTTAATGAGCTGGGGCGCGCCCTTGACATCACCAAGGGGCGGCTGCCCGATGAGGATAAGATTTTACGCAGAATCGTGCGATTCGGCGATATTGAGGCCTGCGAAATCATGACCCCACGGGTGGATGTGGTGGCCGTCGATGTCGGTGAGACGCTCGCGGAGGTGTGTAGGCGCGCCATGGAATCGGGGTTCAGCCGCTTGCTGGTGATGCAGGACGATTCGCTTGATAGGGTGATGGGGATTGTGCATGTGAAGGACTTGCTTCCCTACATCGATGAGCCGGATGATTTTGACTGGAAGAGGCTGGTGCGGAAAACCTTTTTTGTGCCGGAACGGAAAAAAATTGACGACCTGCTAACGGAATTTCAAGCGAATAATTTGCATATGGCCGTAGTGGTTGATGAGTATGGTGGCACGTGCGGCGTGGTGACGTTGGAGGATGTCATGGAGGAGATCTTTGGTGAGATAGAGGACGAAACCGATGATCCCGAAAGGCTGTACGTGCGGTTGAATGATCGGTCGTATCTATTTGAGGGGAAGGTGCAGATCAATGATTTTTGCAAGGTGTTGGAGCTGCGCGACGATGCTTTCGCTGATGTGCAGGGGGAGGCGGAAACGCTTGCGGGCATGATGCTTGAGCAGCTGGGGCGAATACCAGAGCAGGGTGAATCGTTGAAGCTCAAGGGGCTGATGTTTACCGCGGCGACTGTAACGGCGCGAAAGATAGATAAGGTTAGAGTGGATAGAGTGGAATGAGCTGGCGAAGGGGAATGCGGCTGTTGATGCTGCTGTTAGCGATAGGTGGGGGGCTAGTGGTGGCTTCATCGTGCGAGGAGCACGCGGTGCCGCGCCCGCGGGGCTACCCGCGCATTGATTTTCCGAAAAAGGAGTATAGGCCCACCGCGGATTCGTTGCCGTTTTTCTTTGAGATGCCTGCCTACATGGAGTTGCTGCATTCGGCGCGTGAGGGTTACGCCTATAATATGTCGGCGCCGCGCTATCGGGCGACCATCCATTTAACCTACTACAATCGGCCGAGCGCGCTGAATACCCTTATGGAGGATAGCCGGAAGATGGCCTACCAGCACAGCGTGCGCGCGGATGCTATCCGGGAAAGCCTCTATGAGGATTCGGCCCGAAGGGTCTACGCCTTGCTGTACCGTCTTTCAGGCGATGTGGCTAGCGCGGTGCAGTTCTACGCAACCGATTCGGTGAGCCATTTCCTGCGAGGGGCATTGTATTTTTACGTGGCGCCCAACGCGGATTCGTTGGCCCCTGCGGTGGCCTTCTTTGATGCCGACATGGTGCATCTGTTGGAAACGCTTCGTTGGAAATCCTTTTAGGTTATGTCGGAATATCTCAAGGAAACGACGGGCGCGGCAACGCTGGGCATTTGGCGAATCGATGAGGATGAAGAGGCGCTCAAGCACTACATCGGGGGGGATTCTTTTCCGGTGTTGCAGCAGTTCACAGATAAAAAACGTCGTCTCGAGTGGCTCGCCACGCGCTGCGTTCTAAAGATGTTAGGGATTGTCGATTCCATTGTGTACGCTCCTAGCCGGAGGCCCTTTTTATCCAACGGGCGAATGCACATATCTATTAGCCATTCCTTTCCTTTTGTGACGGTCATTGCGAGTCAGGATTTTTTTGTGGGGATTGACATTGAGGCGTTGGGACGTGGCTACGTGCGCATTGCGGATAAGTATCTTACGCTCGGTGAGAAGAGTTGGATAAATTATGCTAACGCCAAGCAGATGGCGTTGGTCTGGTCCGCGAAAGAGGCGCTCTACAAGCTCCCAGGGATGGAGGGGCTAAATTCGTTCGTTGATATGACGGTGCTTCCTGTGGAGGAGGTGCAAACGCGAGGCATACTGCAAATGCGTGTACGCTTGCAGGAGCTGGTGCAGCTTTTCAATCTGGAATACAGATTTCTTGACGGCTACGTTATTACGTGGGTTGCGTGCAATCCGCGGCTAATGGAATGGGATGGAAAGCAATAGGAAGGGAATAGGCAATGAACGATGGTGGGGCAGATGCGAAGGGGTTTAACGATGCTTCGCGGCGGGCGGAACAGCTTGTAGAGGAACTTAAGCGCTATAATGACCTGTACTATAGGCATGGGGTGTCCGCGGTTGATGATTTCACCTACGATGCGTTGCTGCGTGAATTGCAGTCGTTGGAGGAGCAGTATCCTTCCCTTCAACGTTCGGATTCGCCAACGCAGCGGGTGGGCGATGATTCCACGAAAGGTTTCGCGAAGGCCAGGCACTCCACCCCGATGCTTTCCTTAACGAATGCGTATTCGTTTGACGAGCTGCTCGCATTCGATGGAAGGGTACGCGAAGAGCTGGGCAGCGAGGTAGAGTATGTGGCGGAAATGAAGTTCGATGGGGTCGCCATATCGCTCCTGTATGAGGAGGGGCGTTTGGTGCAGGCGGTGACCCGGGGGGATGGAGTTTACGGGGATGTGGTGACAAAGAACGTATCTACGGTGAAGAGCATTCCGCAGAGGCTTAAGGGGGCGGGATTCCCCGCGAAGCTGGAGATGCGGGGAGAGATATTCATGCCGAGGGAAGTCTTTGCGCAGTTGAACGAGGAGCGCGAGCGCGCGGGGCGAGAGCCATTTGCAAATCCGCGAAATGCGGCGGCTGGATCGCTTAAGCTACATAGCGTCAAGGAGATTGCCGCGCGTGGCTTGGATTGTTTCCTCTACTTTGTGTACGCGGGGGAGACGCTTTTCAGCACGCATGAGGAGAGCCTGGCTGCGGCGGCGGGGTGGGGGCTTCCCATATGCGGCTACCGTAGGGTGTGCCGCACCGTGGAAGAGGCGTTCGCGCAATTTTCTGAGTGGGGGGCGTTGCGCCCAACGCTTCCGTATGACATTGATGGGGCTGTGCTAAAACTAAATAGTCGGCAGCAGTGGCGTGAGCTTGGGCTTACAGCGAAGAGTCCCAAGTGGGCGATAGCGTATAAATTCCCTGCGTTGCCAGCGCGTACGCGGGTAGTGAGCATTGATTGCCAGGTGGGGCGTACGGGGGCTGTGACCCCTGTGGCGAATCTTGACCCTGTGGTGCTGTGCGGCACTACCGTGAAACGCGCCACGCTGCACAACGCGGATCAGGTAGAAAAGCTAGGGGTGCGCGTGGGCGATCTGGTGACGGTCGTTAAGGGGGGAGAGATAATCCCTAAGATTGTGGGGGTAGACCTCTCGGCGCGCCCCGCGGATAGTACCCCCTTTGCATTTCCGCAAACGTGCCCTGTCTGCGGAAAGCCCTTGGAGCGGGAAGAGGGGGAAGCGAAATATTTCTGCACGAATACGCTGGGTTGCCCGGCGCAGATTACTGCTTCGCTCGTGCATTTTGCTTCCCGCGATGCGCTGAACTGCCTTGGGCTTGGCGATGCCACCGTGCAGCTTCTCTACGAAAAGAGGCTTGTGTGCAACGTGGCGGATCTGTTCTCCCTGACGCGGGAGCGTTTAGTTGCCTCTCGGGTGTTTGGGGAGGATGAGGATAGCCATGAAAAGACTATAGATAATCTGCTGAAAGGCATTGAGGGGGCTAAGCGTGTGGGGTTTGACCGAGTACTCTACGCGTTGGGGATTCGCCATGTGGGGGTTGTTACGGCCCGGCGGATTGCAATGGTGCTAGGCACAATGGAAGCGGTGGAACATGCCACGGAAGAGGAGCTATGCGCTATTCAGGATATAGGTGAGGTCGTTGCTCGTGAGATTGTCCATTTCTTTAAGGATGAGGAGAATAGAGCAATAGTAGAACGGTTGCGAGCGGCGGGTTTACAGATGGAGATGCGTAGAGAGCTATCTGTAGGCGGAGTATTGGCCGGGGAAAAGGTGGTGGTGAGCGGAAAGTTTACGCAGGTTAGCCGAGAGGCACTTAAAGAGCTAGTGGTGCGGCATGGGGGAGAGCTGATGAGCGGGGTGTCAAAGAGCACGACGCTACTAGTGGCGGGCGCCAATATGGGGCCTGCAAAGCGGGAGAAGGCCGAGGCGTTCGGCACGCGGATTGTTTCAGAAGAAGAGTTTTTGCAAAGGGTAAATTTTGTGGAGGAGTGATGCTGGAATCGTTACGGAAGCAATGGGGGTATCGAAGGCTACGTAGGGCGAAGCGAAAGACGCATGCCGTGCGCAAGCTCATTTCGCTGGAGGAGGCGCAGTGCGTGCAGTTGGTGGTGCCGGGCGATGATCCCGCGAGTTTTGATGGCGTGGTGGAATTGGGGCGGCGCTTCTCGGCGGGGCGTAAGCGGGTGCAGGTGGTCTCCGTATGTCTTGATAAGCATCCTGATGACCGTTTATTCATGCGCGAGGGGGTGGTGCTATTTACAAGGGAAAGCGTATCGTGGCTCTATAAGCCGTGCGAGCCGCAACTGTTCGATGTGACTTCTCCCAGGCCGGACATCCTTATCGACTTTTCGCAGGAGCCCAATCTGACGTTGCAGTGGGTTGTATACTTTTCGAGAGCAGATATAAAAATCGGGTTTTGCGAATGTGGCGCGCACCCACTGTACGACATTACGTTCGCTATGGGGAGGCGCGTGAGCGTTGTCGAGCAGTTCGATGTGCTGGAGCAGTACCTTCACCGGCTGAGCGGGCAGGCAACGGATGCGGGGGTGCGGGGGTAGCATTGTTGCCCGTAGTCTGCACGGCTTCGCGGTGGACCTATGCTGATGTCGGAGCAGTGCCGGCGCGTGCCGGAAATCACTGCGGCATTAGCTTGCACGAAGTCTAGCTAGCGGTGCGGGGATGGGGAGGTGGTGCGCGGTGGATTCAAAAATTTATCGGTGGATTTGTGCCTGCGCATTCGCGCAGGCCCAGGCATAGCGATTGATGGGGTCAAGAGGGTTGGCGCGCAGCTACGCGCTGGCTGCTGTTTGCGCTGATATAGGTCAACAGGTGGGCTTGGCGTATATCCTTTACGGTGCGTGGGGAGTGCGGTTGTTGCTGCGATTAAGTGGGGTGGACGGCTTTTTCGTATCTTGCGGCGAAAAGACGCGAGGATGGACGGACAGGCGAGGCGGGCACCGCGACGGGTGCGCAGGGTGGTATTGCTAGGATTAGTAGGGTTGCTAGTGCTGGCTGCACTTGTTTATTTTGCGTTTCGAAAGGTAGAGTTGCAGGAGCTGCAAGCGTTGGTGCGGCGAGCCGATGCGACGCTCGTGCTGATAGCCATGGGGGTGGGTTTGCTGTCGCACCTTATTCGTGCGCGCCGTTGGCAATTGCTGCTCAACACGCTGGATCGTCCCACCAATTTATTCAGCGCCTTCTACGCGGTGATGTTGGGCTACTTCTGCAACCTTCTGCTGCCGCGGGTAGGCGAGGCTGTTCGTTGCGCGGTGGTGAGTAAGCAATCGGGGGTGAAGCTTGAAAAGAGCCTCGGCACGATGGTCACAGAGCGTCTTGCGGATGTGTTCGTGATGCTGTTACTAACGATTGTGACCGTGCTGTTGAGTTTATCAACGTTTGGGGCGTTTTTGAAAGATGAGATTATATTTCCATTTTTTCGGGGG
The DNA here is from genome assembly GCA_013333195.2 of Bacteroidia bacterium. Taxonomy (GTDB): domain Bacteria; phylum Bacteroidota; class Bacteroidia; order Bacteroidales; family CAJPTX01; genus Bacteroides_D. Next base: position 46,292 of record JABCPG020000032.1, on the reverse strand, counting down.
ATATCGAGAGGTCGGGTACTGGTGGTGGGCGGTGTGATTGTTGCGCTGGTCGTCCTGGGGGTGATCCTGTTAAGGGTTGCGCTACGCGGTCGCCTGGTTGGTCGTCGCGCGCGGGTGAGAATGCGTCGCTTCCTACGCGGAATAGCGCAGGGGATAAATTCGATTCGTCGGATGGATCGGAAGTGGGAGTTTATCGGGTGGACGGTGGGGCTTTGGGTTGCGTACTGGCTGATGACGTACATCGTGTGTTTGGCGCTTCCGGCCACCCGGGACTTGGGGGTGTGGGTGAGCCTCACGCTGCTCGTGGTGGGTACATTTGGGATGTTTGTCCCCGTGCAGGGGGGGATAGGATCCTTCCATCTGATTGTGACGCTTTGGCTTATGGCGCAGGGGCTGCCGAGAGCAGAGGGGCTAGCCTACGCGACGCTTTCGCATGGGTGCCAGACCGCGCTACTAATAGTCGTGCCTGCCGTGCTTGAGATTTACAGGCTGGCCGTGATGCTGAGGCGTAGGGCTAGCCATAAATAGGGGGGGCGAGGATGGTGAAGGTGAGAAGTAGCTACGTTTGTCAGAATTGCGGCGAGACGTCCGTGAAGTGGCTGGGGCGTTGCCCTTCATGCGGGCAGTGGAATACGTTTGTAGAGCAGCGGGTGGCAGAGGCGCCCAAGAAAGCGAGCATGATAAGTATATCCCGCCAGGCTGTGCCGGAGGCGTTGGCCAAGGTGAAGAATTCCAATGAGGAGCGTGTGGATAGCGGGATTGGGGAGATTAATCGGCTGCTGGGAGGGGGAATGGTGCCTGGGTCGTTAATCCTCTTGGGGGGCGAGCCGGGAATAGGGAAATCAACGCTGGCGTTGCAGCTGGCATTGTCGCCCACGCTGGGGAAGGTGCTATACGTATCTGGGGAGGAGAGTGCCAACCAGGTGAAGATGCGCGCGGATAGGCTTGGTTTTAGGGGGCAGGAGTGCTATATACTCAATGAGAATCTACTGGAGAATATACTGGTTCAGGCGGAGGCGCTCGAGCCGAGCGTGCTGGTGGTGGATTCGATACAGACGGTGTACACGGAGACATCGGATACGGCGCCGAGCTCGGTAACGCAGGTGCGAGAGTGCGCGGCGTCGTTGCTTCGCTACGCGAAGCAGTCGGGGGTTTCGGTTATTCTCATTGGGCACATTAATAAAGAGGGGACTCTAGCTGGGCCCAAGATCTTGGAGCATATCGTAGATGTAGTGTTGCAGTTCGAGGGGGATGGTTCGTACATGTATCGTGTGCTGCGATCGATAAAGAATCGATTTGGAACGACTTCGGAGCTAGCCATCTTCGAGATGCGTAACACGGGGCTTCGAGAGGTGTCGAACCCGTCGGAGTTGCTACTAACCCATCGGGAGCAGCCCTTGAGCGGCATAGCGGTGGCGGCGACTATCGATGGGGTGAGGCCGTTGCTGGTGGAGGTGCAGGCGTTGGTGAGTAGCGCCGTTTACGGCACACCGCAGCGGTCCACCACAGGTTACGATGCGAAGCGACTCAACATGCTGCTTGCGGTGCTAGAGAAGCGGGCTGCATTTAAGCTCGGTGCGAAGGACGTGTTTATTAATGTGGCTGGTGGGCTTCGGTTGGCGGATCCTGGCGCCGATTTGGCGGTTGTGGCTGCGGTGCTGTCGTCATACTTTGATGTTCCTTTCGCAGCGGGGTGCTGTTTTGCGGGCGAGGTTGGGCTAAGCGGGGAGATTCGGCAGGTATCGCGTCTCGAGCAGCGCATAAAGGAGTCGCACCGGCTAGGGTTCAATAAAGTTTTTATATCAAATAATAGGTTGCCACAGGATTTTTCGCTTGCCGGGTGCATCCCTATGCAGGGGGTTGTGGAGCTGGTAAAGGGTGCATTGCAGGCAAGGTAGCCTCGGGCCAAACCCAGCCCATTCGAGGAGTCCATGCTAGCGAAATACGTTTTTTCGCGTCTTCTGGGTATTGCCCTTTGCTAGGTGGTCTTTTTACGTTGGGGGTGGAGGCCTCCCGTGGTTGAGGTGCCATACAAGCACATTCATGTCGTGCCGCCCACGTGTTTGAAGCTCGTTCCGTTGCGGATCTTTCGCTTCAGATATTGAGCGGGGCTTTGCTCTTTACGAGGGATTGTTTTAATCGCATGAGGGGGAAGAGCTATATTTGTGGTTGCATTCAAATGTTTACCTTTGGGGCGGTATGGAAAGTAGGACGAATGCGATATCGCAGGAGTTAACGAATCCCGAGCGGGATTTGGCGGCGCGATTTATAGAGTTCACCGACCGGAGTCTTTTCCTGACGGGTAGAGCTGGCACGGGTAAAACGACTTTTCTGCGCTGGGTGGTGGATAATGTGAAGAAGCGGATGGCCGTGGTAGCGCCTACGGGCGTTGCGGCGATCAATGCCCGCGGGATGACCATCCACTCCTTCTTTCAGATACCCCTAGGCGCGCATGCCCCTGTGCGATACGTGCCGAGCGCATTCTATGGGGCGACCGCTCAAAACGAGGATTGGCGGAGCGGTCTACGCAAGGAGCGCCGTCGTTTAATACGTAGTTTAGACCTGCTGATTATTGATGAAATTAGCATGGTGCGGGCAGATCTGCTAGATGCCATAGATAGGGTGTTGCGTGAGTGCCGAGACGGCAAGAAACCTTTCGGAGGAGTTCAGCTTCTGCTGATAGGGGACCTATACCAGCTTGCCCCCGTGACCCATCCTGATGAGTGGGGCAGGGTGGCTCAATATTACGAAACTCCGTATTTCTTTAGCAGCTACGCGTATCGCTATCTCCAGCCGCTAACGGTAGAGCTTCAAAGGCTTTACCGTCAGCGCGATGAATCATTTGTTAACATTCTCAATGAGGTTCGTGTTGGGCGGGTAAGCCCAAATACGCTTGACACCCTCAACCGGTTGTATTCGCCGGATAGCATAGAACGCCTGCCTAAAGGGACGATTGTGCTGTCGAGCCATAATAGTCGGGCGGATGAAATCAATGCCAGGCAGCTCAAGAGGATCGTGGGCGATTCGTATGTGTATAAAGCCATTGTGATGGGTACCTTTCCGCGAAGCATGTACCCCGTGGCAGAGGAGATCGAACTAAAGGTTGGGGCGCAGGTGATGTTTTGTCGGAATGATACGCAAAGCTCCGAGATGCGCTACTTCAATGGGAAGATAGGGAGCGTGGTGGGGTTGACGGAGGATACGGTGACGGTGGAGTGCGAAGGAGACGGGGAGGCAATAGAGGTAGAGCGGGTGACGTGGGAAAATGTGGAGACCACCCTGAACCAGGCGGGGGAGGTGGAGGGGAAGGTGCAGGGTCAATTCGTGCAAATGCCGTTCCGCCTTGCGTGGGCGATTACGATCCATAAGAGCCAGGGGCTCACCTTTAGCCATGCGATTATCGATGCGGCCAATGCATTTTCATCGGGTCAAGTGTATGTGGCGTTGAGTCGTTGCAAGACGCTGGAGGGCATACGCCTCAGCTCAAAGCTGCCGGCGCATGCCATAAAAACCGATGGGCGGATAATAACTGCCATGGAGGCGGCTAGCAGTTGCCCTGTGAATGAGGTAACGTTGCAGCGTGCGATTAGAGAGTTTGATCGAGATCAACTCATTTCCCTTTACGATTTTCAGTCGGAGCTGGAGGCTATTGATGGGCTTGCGCGCCTTGCGCAGCTGCGCAACGCGGATAGGCCTTTACATCAGCAGTGCGCGGCGGTGGCGAATAAGTTAAGGGCCTTACATAAGGTTGGAGAAATTTTTATCCGGCAGGTAGGCAGGTTGCTGCAAGAAAATCCTGATGTAGAGAATAATGGACCATTGCAGCAACGCATAAGGGATGCTGCTGGCTATTTTACTAGGGAGCTAGAGACGGATGAGATAAAATCCTTTCTCATCTCTCTTCCGTCGTCAGAAGATGCGGGGATTGCGACTCGCTACGAGGCGAGGATGGCCGAGTTGCTTAGCAACCTGTATGTTCATGTGAATCTTATAAAGCATACGCAAGGAGGGTATGAGGCATCGGGATTCCGCAAGGCGAGGGTATCGCTGATGATGGTTGATGTCAACTGGGAGGAATGGCGCGCGCAGCGGCGGAAGGGTGATTCGGAACAGGGGAAGGAAGCGTTGGACGATCGAAAAAAGCTAGAGGCGCGGGTGGAGGCCTGGCGCACCGAGCAGGCAAAGAAAGAGGGGGTTAAGGCGTGCCGGGTGTTAACTAAGAGCAACATTGTGGATTTGGTGGCGGTACGTCCAAAATCGTTGGATGAGCTGAGTAGGGTTAAAGGGTTTGGTGCAAAGCGCGTAGCAGCCTATGGCAAGGTGCTGCTAGAGCTATTGCGCATGGGAGGGGCGTAGGCAGAAGAAGCGGATCTTTCGAGATGCTTGGTTTGGCCTAACGTGCCGTTGCCGGAGTTTTGCTGTGAGGGACGGCAGTGCAGCGTTTTTCAGGTAAATGCGTTTTTACTGTATTAAAGAATTTCGAGGTAAGTAAAAAAAGAACCGGGGAGAGTGCGGGGACAATGCTGTTTTTTAAAGAACCGCGTTAAATGTGTTGTAGGTGTAGAAAAAATTATTACCTTTGATGTCTTCAAAAGAGTAAATTAACAAAGAAGAGGGGAACATGAAGGAACAGAGGGCGGCAGGACGAAGTATGAAGGTGGTATTTTTCCTTTTGCTACTTACTCTTTGCGTTGGGCGGCGTGCTTTTCCGCAGCAGTACGAGCTGCCTTTGGCGCGGAATGATTCCGCGCGTTGGCATCGGAATGATAGCCTTGCGAAGATTTACGAGCGTCAGGGTATGCTCCGGGAAGCATCGCAGATGCTCGATGACAATGGGATGCTTTTTTGGGAGCGCAACCGGCAGGCCGATGCGATAAAATATTTTGAACGATCGCTGAAGATAAATGAGCAGCTTGGGAATCATAATGGTATAGCGGGGATTAATAGCAATCTGGGTTTTCTGTACGCGGATTTAGAGGAGTATGAGAAGGCGTTCGAATTTTTGGAAAAGACACTGGTGGTTCGGCGTGCTGAGAATAAGAAGGTGGGTATCATTTCGGCGCTAATCAATGAGGCGGTGGTGCTGGATAAGCTCAAGCGTTACGGGGAGTCAGTGGTAAAGCTCGAGGAGGCGCTTTCCCTAGCGCAGCAGATGAATGATGAGACGCAGATGAGGAGCGTCTATGGCATGCTATCTGAGACCTACCAGAAGGCAGGAGATGCGGAGAAGGCGTTGTACTACTACAACTACTATCGCACGTTCAACGATTACGTAACGGGGGAGGCGATTCGTCAGGCCAAAAGCGAAGTGGAGCAGCATAAGTTGCAGGAGGAGAATCTGGCGTTGCAGAATCGCAACAATGAGCTGGAGTTGGAGCGGCAACGTTGGCAGCTCAGCACGCAGGCGAGTAGCATTGTGGAGCTTAGCGATGCGAAGCGGAAGCTGCTCGATTCACTCGGTACGGCAGAGGTCCTGAACCGTATGCTCAGCGCGGAGAATGATAAGGAACGTCTGGAGGGCGAGAGCCTAAAGCGGGAGGCCCAGCGCATGACGATGCTAGTGTGGGTTGTGGTACTGGGGATTGCGATTGTGGTGTTTGCGTTGGTTTTTACGCTGGTGCTGCTACGCAATAGGACGCGCTACAACCGGTTGTTAACAAAACAGAATGAGACTATTACGGAGCAATCGGAGGAGCTGAGGACGATGAATGAGAGTCTGCACACGACCAACCGCGAGCTGGCGCAGCGCAATGATTTGATCCTCTCCAGCATACGGGCGTCGCGCGATGTTCAGGATGCTATATTTTCATACAGCTCCCCGATCGAAGAGCTGTTTGCCGATTCGTTCCATATCAGCCATGCCCGAGATATTGTTTCTGGCGATTTTTGCTACGCGCGTCAGGCTTCGGACGGCACGCGTATATTAGTGGTTGGCGATTGCACGGGGCATGGGGTGTCGGCGGCATTCCTCACGATTCTTGCGATTGCGACGCTGGACAGGGTGCTATTCGACAAGTGGGTACGGACGCCGAGCGATGCGCTTATGGCTCTGGATAAAGTTTTTAGCGGGCTGAATGAGGGTCTTTTGGTAACGTTGCACTCCATGGATGTAGCTATGATATGCATTGCGCCGAGCGGGGAGTACCTGGAGTTTGCTGGGGCAAAGAATGGGGTGATGGTTGTGTCGCCTGAGGGGGCGAAATATTATCGCGGTAGCCGTTTTGTGATAGGCGAGAGCAGTGTGAAAATGGGTCGGAATGTGAAGCCGGTCGAGACGGTGCGGGTGCCCATAACTGGCGCTACGTGGTGCTATATGTATAGCGATGGTTTTGTTGATCAGTTTAACGAGCATAGCCAGAAGTATTCGACCCCTCGTCTCCATGCGCTTTTGGGGTCGCTGTATGGGAAGCCTGCTGAGACGCAGTGCAGGCTGGTAGATGAGGCGATCGCGAGCTGGCGCGGGAATGAAGATCAGATGGACGACCAGATACTTGTTGGAGTAAAGGTGGGAGGAGAGGAATAGATATGACAGCGCGAAGGGGTGTAGGGATGCTTATCCGAGAGGCCATTGCAGGGTTGGTCGTTGCGATTGCGCTGCTGCACGTGAGTATAGGCGCGAGCGGAGAGGAACAGCCGTACTGGCGTGATAGCGTGACGGGGCGTTTGTACTGGAATAAGCATAGGGCGTTGTATCTTTTTTTGTCGCCCACGGCGGAGGCTGGCGATGGGGTGCTAATGCAGAGCCAGCGTATGGCGAAGTACGCGTGTCCCTTCTACCTCGATACGGAGGGAATAAACTTTGTGCGTACCCGTTGGGCCGTTGACACAAGCACTAAAAAAGCGATTCAACCGCAGCAGGAGATTTTGTGGGAGGTGTATGCCGATGGTTTGCCGCCGACTACCCGCGCCACGGTGGAGGGGAAACATAGAGGGATGCAACTGGGTATTGATGGCGGGGTTGGCTTAGCCGCGACGGATGCGGGGAGTGGGGTTGAGGCGGTATTTTATAGTTTTGATGGCGAGACATGGCACCGTTACCCGGGCGGTATAATCCGTATGGAAGATGAGCAACCGGCACGGTTACGGTACTACGCAGTGGACCATGTAGGAAATCGCGAGGCAGAGCGTAGCCTCAGTTTACAGGCTGATTTCACGCCCCCGGCATCGGAGTGCGTGGTGCTCGGCACATTCTTGGAGAGAGAGGCTCTGGTTTCGTCTACTTCGGTGTTACATATTGATTCTAAGGATTTTGGAGTAGGTGTTGAGAAACTGTACTACAGGCTCGATAGCGGGGCGTGGTGTAGTTCGCGGCCCGGAATTAAGGTTCCGATTTCGAATTTACGGGATGGAGAACACAGTCTCGAATTCTATGGGGTAGATTTCGTTGGGAATAGTGAGGCAGTTCAGCAATTTATGTTTTACCTTGATAGGACACCGCCCATAACCATTTCCGACGTGTTGGGAGACAAGTTCATTGTGGAAGACAAGGTGTACTTCTCCGGAAGGACGAAGATGAAGATTACGGCGGTAGATAATAAGGCGGGTGTGAAGGCTGTACGGTACGCGATTGATGGGGAGCCATTTCGGTCGTACGAAGAGCCGTTTTACATGCCTAACAAGCCAGGGTGGCACGTTGTGAAGTACTATTCTGTTGACAGTTTAGAGAATCAGACCGAGGGGCTACGGGCTGATGACTACTACGAATATCGGATGAAGGTGGATAAGATTTACGTAGATCTTACAGGGCCGCGCATATCGTACTCGATCGTAGGCGATAAATACGCTAGAAACGATACGGTGTACCTTTCCCCGCGATCAAAGGTGATGCTAAGCGGGGAGGATAAGGAGTCTGGCCTTCAGAAACTTACATACACGCTGGATCGCGAATCATGGGAGAAGCAGTACGATGAGCCGTTTAACCTTGAGGGTTTACGTTCGGGAGAGCATTACATAGAGTTTTTCGCCTACGACAGGGTAAATAATCGGAACGTGAAGACGCTCACGTTCTTTTTAGATAGCGATGCGCCCAGCGCGGATTTTAAGATTAGCGTGGAGAGTTTGTCGGGAGCGGGGGAATCGCCGGTTTACCCGTGCGATGCGAAGATTTACCTGACGAGTCAGGATGATCTCACGGGGGTGGAACGTTTAGAGTATTCGCTCAATGGGAAGTCGTTGCAGCTTTACCGCGGTGCATTCGGAGGGCTGGAGGTGGGGACGAATCGGTTGAAGGTGAAGGCGACGGATAGGGTTGGTAATGTCAGCGAGATGGTTTGGAACATTGAGTGCCGTTAAGAGTTTTTTATGTGAGGAAGGGAAGTTGAGGTTTAACAGGTAAAGTTTTTTTAACGAAGGTAAGAAGGGATTGAGGCATGATGGCGAATGGCGGGCAGTGGCAGCTCATAGTGGTAGCGCTCATAGTGGTAGGCGTGATAGGCATAGCGATATGGCGGGTGGCAAGACGTAAAAAGCGGGGTGGAGGCGGTTGCGGCTGCGGTTGCGGCTGCGGGAGATAAGCGGGGGGAGGAGTACGCGATGCGTTACCGTTTGGACATGTCGTACGTGGGGACTCGGTATCATGGTTGGCAGCGGCAGGAGAATGCGGTGACGGTCGAGGGGGTGGTAGAGGAGGCGTTTCGGCGGGTGACGGGTTTTGAGCTGGAGGTGGTGGGAGTAGGGCGTACCGATAGCGGTGTCCATGCTGAGCAGTACGTGGCGCATGTGGATTTACCGGCAACGTGCGATCCTATGGATTTGAGGTATAAGCTAAACGCGGTGCTTCCCCGAGATGTGGGGGTTCATGCTATTCGCTTAGTGCCGGACAGTTTCCACGCGCGGTACGATGCGGTGCGCCGGACGTACGAATATCGTATTATGCGTGAGAAGATGCCGTTTTTAGAAGGGAGGGCTTTTTTTTGCACATGGCCTCTCGATGTGCCGGCGATGCAGCGTGCGGCGCTGTCGATAAAGGGAGAACGAGAGTATGGGTGTTTCTGTAAAGCAGGAGGTGATACGCATTCAATGCGTTGCCGTGTTGACGAGTCGTATTGGCGTGAAGAGGGGAGTTTGCTGATATACCGAGTGAGTGCCGATCGCTTCCTGCGCAATATGGTTCGTGCGATAGTGGGGACGTTGCTGGAGGTGGGGCGGGGTAAGCGGGATGAAGATATGCGCGCTTTGCTCGATGGGGGGAGCCGTAGCGCGGCGGGCGAGTCGGTGCCGGGGTGCGGTTTATTTTTGGTGAAGGTGGAATATTGAGAGATACCAGGCCGTGGGGGGCAGGTGTATAGGCGGATTATATCTCCATGAGCAGGGCCATTAGCTCTGCGTTGCTGCTGAAGGAAAGCTTTTTTCGGATGCGGTAGATGCGTTGGCGGACGGCTTCTGGAGAGATGTTGAGGAGGCGTGCGATGTCTTTGCTCGAGAGATTAAGGCGTAAGCAGGCGCAGAAGCGCAGGTCGTCGGGAGTGAGGTTCGGGGAACGTTCGAGCAGGTGTCTAAAGAATTCGGGGTGCACATTTTCGAAATGAAGCTTAAAGCTGTCCCACTCCTTTTCGATATGGATGTTTCTGCGTAGCGTTGCGAGAAGCGCATCCATAGCCTTGCGATTTTTGATTTTAAAGTCGTTTCGATGCGATTCAATTTCATGAATTGCAAGGAGCAGCAGCTGGTTTTTATTTTCTACGAGCAGTGCGTAATCGGCGATTTCACGATGTTTCATCTCAATTTCACTTAGATCGCGATGATTTTCTTGCGTAAGATGATCTTCGTGTGTCGGCTGTTCTGCCAGAGCATAACTTTCTTGATGGTCGTCGTGGGTGATTCTTTTTCCCATTGGGCGGTGCTGGAATAAGAATTTGGCGAGGAGGATGAGAGTTCCGGAGGCTATAATGGAGCAAATAATGATGAACAATGACTTGGAGAAGTGAACCTTACATTGCTGCTCAAGCTGTTGCATAGAGCGGAAGGAGTCGTTGAGCGCATCAATTTGTTGATTAGCCTCTCTGATTTGTTGAATTTGCAGACGTTTCTCAATTCGTTCGAGAGAGTCGTGTATGGAGTTGCGCAGCCGCAGGAGAGAAACTGCTTTACGGGTATTTCCGTTCTGCTCATATATTTTGCTTAGTACGTTGTAGCAGTCGGCGAGAAGCGTCGCGGATTGGACGCTCCGGCTTGCGTTGAGCGCATTAGTGGCCCATTGGTGAGCCTGCGCGGTTTTCCGCTGGTGGAGCGCGATTTCGGCTAAAAGTATTTGGGCGTAAACCTGAAAGGCGGTATCGTTGAGCTGCTGCGCCCGCAAGAGGCATCGTTGGGCCCAGCTTTCCGCGGTGATGTGATCCCCCATGAGGTCGTAGCATTCCCCGATATTTTTCAGAGAGAGGTTTATATTGTCGGCTATACCCTCACGTTCCATAAGCGATTGCGCGAGCAGGAAGTGCGCGATGGCCTTTTTGTAGTCGCCATTTCGCATCAGGATTGCTCCGATATTATTTTCGGCGGCGTATTGCCGTTTTGGTTGGTTCTTATTGAGCGAGAGTGCGTTAGAGAAGTGGGCCAGTGCCAGGGAGTCATGGAAATTTTCAGAATAGATTACCCCGAGGTTGTTGAGGGCGCTAGCCAGAAGGGTGGAATCGTTATGCAGGTCAGCGAGTTTTCGTGCCTGCTCGTGGTATTGGAGTCCGAGCGCGGGTTGGTGCAGGCAGCGGGCGTAGTAAAACCCGATCATTGAGAGAGCCTGGTATTCCCTCTGGTAGTCTTCCTGCGATTTGGCGATTTGCAGCGCATTGAAAAAATATGGAAGGGATATGGTGTTGTTCGAGTGAAAGATGAGGCTTGCCGCGTACCCGCCTGCGATTAAAGCATCAAATTTTTCTTCTGGAGAGATTTTTTGGCACGCAATGAGGCTGTCGCAGACTTTCAGGGCCTTACCCGTTTGGCCAATGAGCAGGAGGCTATCGATGGGCTGTGCTCGTAAGGAGTTAGCTGCTATGAGAATGGTAAAGAGCGAGACAACGAGCGAGGCTTGGTGGGCGGATGCGTGCTGGCGTGGGGTGCCAAGGGTTATTGTTTTAATATTCAAGGGAGGGTTTGTATGATTGGGGTTGAGATAAAAGCGGAGTGCAAACGATTGGTAGTGAATGTATAAACGATTTGTGTTACGTTTTGTTGCATGTGAGGTAACAATTTGTATTGTAAAAGTTGATGAAAAAGTGTCGCTATATTCTTTCATTTGCACAAGAGCAGCGCGGAGTCGCCAAAACTCATTCGGATAACATTTTTAACGATGTGGTAGCTTATGAAAGAGAGATTGTTTACCAAAATAATTGCATTACTTGCTATTCTCCTGCCGTGGATTCCTCTTGTAGAGGCGCAGGAGGTGGTGAAGTTAGGCCGTTACCAGTTTGTTCCCGAGCAGAATGTCGGGTCATTGACTCGCGGTCGTGCGGTGCGTGCGTTACCGCTTGGGGAGGCGGTGCGCGGCAGGCATAATGTTCTAGTTCAGTTTGCCGATTATCCGACGTCGAAGCAGCGCTTGGAGCTAGGACGATGCGGGATTACGTTGGCAGATTATCTTGGTGGGCATGCGTACTTTGCCCTTGTAGATACGGCATTTTCGCTTCCTAGGCTCCGCGGTACGCGATTGACCTCTATCATTCCGATTCGGGGGGAGTGGAAAATGGATTCTCGTATTGAGGATTGGCGTATTCCGGCGTACGCCCAGGTTGGAGGCGATGTGGCGAGAGCGCAGCTTTACCATTTTCAGAACGTTACGACAGAGTGGGCGAAAGGAGAATTGGAGCGTCAGGGCATTGCCAATGCTAAGGCGATACCGGCCTTTAAAATGCTCATTGTTGATCTCCCCAAAGAGAAATTGTGGGCGGTAGCGAATCTGCCGTGGGTGTCGTCGCTCACGTTGATTCCGGCGCCTCAAGAGGTAGGGAATGCACAGGGGCGAGTGCTGGGGAAAGGTAACGTACTGGCCCTTCCCGGGATATTCGGAGGTCGTGGCTTAACAGGAAAAGGGGTGAAAGTAGGAGAGTGGGACGGGAATGTGGAGCCCCATTTTGACTACGCAGCACGTTTGCATCAGCAGGAGTTTGAGCTGCCCGTTTCGGAGACCGAGGGGCATGGGATGCACGTGGCGGGGTCGATAGCAGGCGCGGGGTTGCTAAATCCGCGAATGCGGGGGGTAGCCCCCGGGGTGGAGCTATACACGTATAATTTTAATCGGCAGACAAATGGATTAAATGAGCAGGCGGAGATGCTGTACGCCATGGATGAACATGGTATCTTTTTGACCTCCCACTCGTATGGGCCTAGGATTCAGCATCTATGTCCATTTTTAGATCAGGCTGGGTACAATTTTCTAGCCAATGACTATTTAATAGATCTCTTGGTAAATCTATTCCCAAACGTGACGCAGGTGTACGCTGCTGGGAATGATCAGGGGGGGTGTGGTAGGCAGTATGGCACAGTGCTTCGTCGAGCGAAAAATGCTATATATGTAGGGGCACTCGATGCGACAGGCGGGCAGACCAATTTTAGCAGTTACGGGCCCATGGATGATGGGCGTGTAGTGCCGACGATATCGATGAAGGGGCAAGATGTATATTCCACGCTGCCGGGAGATAGCTATGGGAAGATGTCAGGGACCTCGATGGCAACGCCTCTTGTGTCGGGGCATCTTGCGCTGCTTTCGGAACGTTACCACCAATTGCACCATGGGGAACAACCGGATGAAGCTTTTTTACGTGCTCTCATTATAGCTACGGCGGACGATGTAAATGCGCCCGGCCCGGATTATAGCTACGGTTATGGCATCCTCAATGCGGATGCAGCATTAAGAGCGCTTGAAAGCCGGAACTTTGAGCGCGGATTCCTAGCTCAGGGAGAGGCTTCAAGGGAGCTAGACGTAGCGGTTCCCGATGGCGTTAAGCGAGCGTGGGTGTCGCTAGCCTGGTCGGATACGGTTTCGAGCGGGCAGCATCCATACGGGGAGCCGGTGCTAATCAACGATTTGGATTTGACAGTTACTAGTGGAGGCGTGGCCTATTTGCCGTGGGTTTTGGATAAAGACAATCCTGGAGCTGAGCCGCAGCGTAAGAGGGATAGCATAAATAATGCAGAGATTGTATCCATTGACAATCCTTCCAAGTCACTGACGATAAAGATAGAGCCTAAGCGTCTGACATCGGAAAGGCAGGGGTATTACGTAGTGTGGCATTTCGATACGGATGCTCCTCAGATTAGCTATCCCATAGGAGGTGAGCTGTTTAAGCCTGGAGATACGTTAGTAGTTCAGTCGAGCAATATGAGGCCTTCGATACGCTGCGAGCTGTCGTATGATGGAGGAAAACGATACGTTCCAATTGCGAGTTTTGATGGGGATCGAGGCTACGCCGTGATTCCAAAGGATGCGCCGCACACGTCTGAAGGGTTGATGCGTCTTATAGATGCGAGCGGTCAAGCGATACGGTCGCCCCGTCCATTCACCATTATGCCGATTCCGGAAAATCTCCGCATAGAGGGGATAGGAGAGAATGCAGAGAGCGTAATGCTTGCTTGGGACGAGGTGCGTGACATCCGAGAGTATGAGGTGCTATACACGACCGATAAATGGGCGGAGTATAGGCCGATAGCGAAGACGGCGATGTATAAGTATGAGGTTCCTCAGAAGTATCTTACTTCAGAGGGGCGGTACGCCTTCGCGGTGCGAGCAATAGCTGGGGATGGGACTCGCGGGGAACGCTCCGTTGCGGTTTCAACTGCGGGAATTTCGCAGCGCAATGGGTCTTCAGTGAAGTTACCTTTCACGGAAGAGTTTCGGATTACTCCGTCCCCCGATGTATTTGTAGAACTTGGGCCTCTTATGGTGAGTGAGTATGAGGAGACTCCACCGAATTTGCACCCATCACCTGGCGCGCATGCGCTAGACGTGAGACGCCAGAATGGGCTTCGGGATGATACGTGGGAATCTTCCGATCCGTACGCGGCGAAAAAAGCGTATGCAAGGATTGGATTCCAGCAATTGGACTTGACGCAAGAGACGGGTAAAGTCTTTTTGGAGATATACGGGCGATTTGTGTCCGAAGATCTAGCGCAAATGCGTTTGGAAGTAGATGGGCAACCGGTTAAGATGGTAACCGGCGAAGAAGACGTTGTTGGGGTTGACGAAGAAAATGTAGAGGATCAACAGTGGGTATGGGAGTTGACGGATTATAAAACTCGCCCCATTAACGTAGCACTGCGGATGGTATCCGAGGAGGGTTCAGTGCGTTTAATAGTCACGTACATTAAGCTTAAGAGAGAGTCGCAACAACCAGATCTTTCAATAGTTAGCTTTGCGGGCATAAAACGCGTAGGGAATTTTGGTGGGCGCGAGACTGTTTACAGCCACGTGCGGAACAATAGTTCGATTCCCCTTGCATCCGTGCCGCTGTATGCGACGGCAAATGGGCGTCCTATCGGAGGAGTGGTGATAAAAGACATTAAGCCCTTTGAGCTACGTAAAGTTGCATTTTCGCTCGATTTATCGACAAATCGGCCGGAAGGAGAGCTACTAGACGTTGCATTAGAACTAAAGGTAGATGGAGATTCCCATCCGGAGAATAACGTCAAGATGGGGAAGATGTACAACTTAGGCGAGAAATACGCCATGAAGCGAGGCTACTCTTGGAGCGGAGGGTACGTAGGTTCTGGTGATGAGTTAACGGTGGAGCGGAAAAGGGTAGTGACGGATGATGGGGGAGGCACCTTGGGTTACGTTGGGCGTCGCGATGAGATACTTTTGTTGAAGCCGAGCAATCCGGATCGTGCGATAGCGGTCACCGTACGGCAGGCGTCGCTTGGTGGAGAAAATGATGCCCTGTATATAAATACACCGATGGTGAATTCCTCGCGATCGATAGGCGGAACTCGGAATTTGGCGATAGTTCGCGGAGAGCTCCAGGCGCCGTTTACTGTGGTTTCAACAGCAGCTGACGGAGGCATGGTGCTAGCCTTCAAGGCGGGCTCAGATGGTAAGGGACAGGGTTGGGAGATCGAAGCGGCTGAGGTGCTAAAGGAGAACACGTTAAAGATAGGCGAGGTGCGCATTGCGCCCTTAACGCATTCTGAGGGTTTGGCGGTCAGCGCGGAGGTTGAGAATCTTTCCGCAGTACCGCAAACCGACATATCAATGACCATTGTGCAAGGATTAGAAAGCAGTCGGATAGAAACGGTGGCCAAAGAACGACTCCTTTACCTTAATCCCGGGGAGAAGAAGGTTTATACCTTTGAGTATCACCCTGTAGTGCCCCTGCATACCTATGATAGTTTATGCGTTTATATTGATGGCTACGACAATAATTTTTCTGACAATATGTATCGTCAGATTGTTCTAAACGATGATTATTGCGCGGCACCGCCCTACGTTGCTGGGGAAACCGGAATTAAAGAGGTCACCCTTTTCAATAAAACCGTGGTGTCCTCGAAACCGTTTGGACGAGGGACAATCAACACCCGCGATACCCTATGCGTGTACCGTCAAGCGGTGAAAAACACATTGGGGGTGTCGTTAAAGGGTGCTAAAGATGGGCTTTCGCTGGGCGTGTGGATTGATTGGAATGATGATAAGCGGTTTGAAGATGCGGGAAGTGGCGAGTATTTTTCGATAAGCATCAAAGATGGGGACGAGGTAGCGCAAATCCCACTTATAGTGCCAGAGGGGGCTGTGGCGGGACCGAAGCGTATGCGCGTTCTGCTATCGGATGGGGCAGATATGGCGGCATGTGGAACAAGCGTTTTAGCGCGTGCAGATATACGGGACTATGTGGTTCGTCTCTACGACACAGATTATCCCTCGTCGGGCGATCTTGCTATAATGGAACTAACAACGCAAGCAGTTGGTGCACCCCTTTCGGAGGAGGCTCCGATTACGGTTAGAATTGTAAATTTATCGGATAGCAAAGCGACCCAAGTTTTCTTGGCCTACAATGTGGATGGAGGGGATTCTGTAGAGGAGCGCGCGATTCTACCACTTGAGCCTTTTGGGGGAACAGCAGACTACACGTTTACGTCCACTGCGAATCTCTCGGCCCATGGGAAACATGCGGTTACAGCGTGGATTGCAAGTGAGGATGCAAACAGGGACAACGACACTGCGCGTCTTACGGTGCATAGTATCTCTCCTGCAAAAGGCGGTGAGGATTTCTACTTGCATTTCGGTGGGGATTCGGAAGAAGATGAGCAGCTTGTTTTCTCCGATTTAGCGAGAGAGATAGTGGGGACCTCCTTTAGCTTCGATATGATGCTTAAGTTGGACCGTGCGCAGTTTGCCCCAATTTGCCAAGCGAAAGATTTTGTCATGCTGGCTTGCGATGCAGAGAGTGGATTTCCAGAAAACAGCGTGGTGTTCGCCTACGCGGGGACAAAAACAGTTTACCTTTCGCCGGGAGCGACGTTAGAGCCTGGGAAATGGCAGCATATTGCGGTTGATCAAACGCTGTCGGATCCGGTCAGGCCACGTCTATTTGTAGATGGGAGATTGGTAGACTTGGTGTCGGTGGGTCAGGATGGTCGATCCTCCATGCGTAACTTTAGGGCGATGTATCTTTTTGAGGGAGCCATCGACAATCTGCGCTTCTGGAAAGATTACATTGATTCGGATATTGCGCGGGCGATTGCGTATACTAAGACATTGGATTTGCCGGGTTACCTTTCGGGTAATGTCATTGCGGATTTTAGCATGAATGAGGGTTTTTCCAACACGGCGCTCCTCTCAGGAGAACACTACGCCCTAGTGCAGAGCAGACGCACAGGGGCGGGAATAGGTTCAATTTGGCAGAGCAAGCGTCATCTCATTCGTGGAATTGCCTTTGATGGTCAGGTTGGAGAATTAAAGAAACTTTCGGAGAACCGATTCCTTGCGACGTTCACAGCGGACACCGATTTGAAGGATGTGCGAGGCGTTGCGTATCCGACATTCTCTAGGGGTAGCGTATCCTACAATGGCAAGGAGATAAAAGAAAAAGTTTCGTTTGATTTTTCGGATGGCTCGGTGATGCTATATGGGACTATGATAGGTTACTACGGAGAGAATTTTCTCGACACGGTTAAGATATACGCGGAGAAGGAACCTTCGGCGGCCTGCGATATGCTTTCATTTGCGGCTGTAGTGGGTGATAATCCTGGACTGAATGCGGATGTGCTGCTGCAACCAGTTCCGTCGACCGTAGTTCTGCCAGTTTCGGAAGCCTTTAATGCGAGTGTGTTAACCTTTTCGTTTACGCTTAGCGACGGGGCAGTTGCTTCAGTAGCGGGAAAATCTATACAGTCCCCCATTACGCTTAGCGTGGATGCGCCCATACTGATTAAGGTTCAGGCCGCGAACAGGCGCAACGAGGCGTACTACTCGATTTCGCTATCCAAGAAGAATAGCATCATCTGGCCATTACCCTTGACGCAGCTATTTTATGGCGATAGTATAGTGGGACTGCCCTTGCGGTCGAGCGCGGGACTTCCCATTGTGTACACGTCGGACAATCCGAATGTCGTTGCGTATACGGGCACTGGTTTTAGGGCTATAGGCGTGGGAAAGGCCACGCTCCTAGCACATCAACCTGGAGCAGGACGATACGAATCGGCAGAACCGGTGCGGCATACCGTTGAGGTATTACCGAGGCAGGCGTACATAGCTCCGCGTGATATGGAAGTAAGGCACGGAGCGTATATAGGTAATTTTGATTTTTACTACACAGGATTACTGCCGTACGATGATTTACAGCAAGCGTTGCATCCCGAATATCATGTTGTAAAAAATGGTGGTGCGTGGTCACCCTCGGAAGGCGTGCTCCCAGTGGGAGAGTATGCAATTGAGCCCGCGCAGCAGCAACCTTATAGGGTGTATGGCTACGAGATTACGCCTCGTAACGGAAAGGTGATAGTACGGGCTAGCCAAGCCGTTACGCTTTCTGTGTCTGTAGTTGATGAATCAAACGCACCTTTAAGCGGGGCGCGGATAGAGATTGATAGCATCTTGACGCTATATTCTGGGGTTGGGTCCACAGAGGTAGATCTTCTTGCGGGGGTGCATAGCTATATAATTTCGTTGGATGGGTATGCTCCCGCGGTTTCGAAGGTAGAGATAACCGATGTTCCTGTAGAAGTTAAAGTGGTGCTGAAAAGGCGTAATTTAACCTTGACATACGCTGTAGAGGGAGATGGGACCGTAGAGGGATACCGCCAGCAGGAACTAGCGAAGGGGGAAGATGCAGGCCCCGTGTTCGCCTTGCCATCGGAAGGCTGCGTTTTTGTCGGTTGGGATGATGGCGACAAGAATCCTACCCGTCAGGATCGCAAGGTGCAAGAGTCGAGGGAGTTCAAGGCGCGTTTTGAGAAGGCTGTTTTTCCACTTACCTATGCGGCTACTCTTGGTGGGAGCATATCGGGGGAAGCGGCCCAGTCCGTAGCGTACAAAGAGGCGGGAACAGAGGTCATAGCCACGCCGGATGCGGATGGATACTTCATCGAGTGGAGCGATGGGAAGAAAACGATGAATCGGAAAGATGAGAACATACGGCGTGGTGGAGTATACACAGCATTTTTTGGGCGAGAGGTTAGTCTCCCGTATGTTCAGCATTTTGAGACCCTAAATCCGTTGCCCGCATTTATGTATGCAAAAGGCCAAAATGGTGCGGCTTGGCATGTGACGTCCGAGGCGGTTCGAGGGTATACACTCGATGGGAGATTCCTTGCGATAGAGAATCCGAAGGATGCGGTGGGCAATTTTAGCACGGAGCTGTATACTCCGCGGTTTGGCGTTAGGAATGTGGATGGGGATGTAGCGGTTGAATTCGATTATATATTTTATGGGGTTCTTCGTACGCAAGTGGTTGTGTATTACCAGGTGGAGGATGCGGCCCCGGTGCGACTAGGAGAATTAAGCAAGGATCCGGATCGCAAGGTTGCACGCTTTTCAGGTCGAATACCAAATGCCGCATTTACAGGTAAGCCGTGGGTGCAGCTTTCGTTGCGTTACTATGGGCCTTCGCACGAGTGGCTTTGCGTTGATAATCTATCGGTTACGCCCAGTAGTGTGGCAGGAAATGTGCAACTTAATTACTACGTGACCAAAGGGGGTACAGTAAATGGAGGATTGCGCGTGAATGCTACCACGGAAGTTGGCGTAGAGGGGCCGAAGGTAACCGCGGTGGCGGAGATGGGATGGGAGTTTGCGGGGTGGTCGGACGGTTTCGTTGCGCCTGAGCGTAGAGACCGCGAGGGGGCGACTGTAGAGGCACTCTTCACGCCTTCCCTAATGGGGGGGACTCTCCACAGCCTGTCATACAAAGCAGATGCGAATGGGCGGATTGCGGGTGTTTCGCACCAATCGGGGTTAAAGTCAGGGGACAAGGGTTTGCCCATCATGGCGATTGCTACTGTTGCGGGATACCATTTTGCGCGTTGGAGTGATGGGAGCACGTCGAATCCGCGCGTTGATATCGTTGCAAATGCGGATGTTAATGTTTCAGCGATATTTTCAAAGCTATTTACGTTGACCTACGCAGTGACTCCGAGCGATGGAGGAGCGATATTGGGAGAGATTGCGCAGCAGGTGCCTTTTGGAGAAGATGGGAGTAGGGTTGTGGCAGAACCTAAGGCGGGATATCACTTTGTGGCTTGGAGCGATGGGGATGTTCAGGCGGAACGTACCGACCGGAAAGTGCGATCGGATGTTGCGGTTACAGCGCATTTTGCGCAGCAGTACACGCTGGTCTATAGTACGGGTAGAGGAGGGATGATAGAAGGACAGACGGAACAGCAGCTTGCCCCCGGAGCATTCGGCGTGGCGGTTGAGGCGAAGCCCTACAATGGATTTGCATTTTTCTCCTGGAGCGATGGAGATAAGCAAGCGTTGCGAAGGGATAAAGCTGAAAAAGAGCTAAGGGTCGAGGCTGTTTTTAAGCCGTTGTCATACTCCCTTACCTACAGCGCATCTGCTGGAGGAGAGCTACAGGGAGGGCCTACGAATCAGGTTGTGCTGCATGGAGCGGATAGCGAACCTGTGTTTGCGCAGGCAGGCGTGGGATACCATTTCGTGAAGTGGAGCGATGGGCGTACAGACAATCCACGCTACGAGAGAGCGGTTATAGGAGATGTGACAGTGCAGGCTATTTTTTCCCAAGAATGTACGTTTACCTATACCCATACGGAGGGTGGATCGATAGAAGGAGAGGCGCATCAAATAGTTGCGTTCGGCGAGGATGGGCGTATGGTAAAGGCAGTTGCTGAAGCGGGCTACCATTTTGCGCGATGGAGTGATGGGGTAGGAAGTGACTTGCGCACCGATCGAAAAGCAGCGCGCGATATTGAGGTTCGAGCGATTTTTACGAATGCGTACACAGTTACCTACGTAGGTTCGGATGGAGGGAAGATTATGGGGCAGGCGGAACAGCACGTGGTAGAGGGTGGCGATGCGGCGCCCGTGGAGGCAGTTCCCGATCCAGGATATACGTTTGTAGGCTGGAGCGATGGGAGTGCAGATGCCTCTCGGCAAGATAGGGATGTGAGGGGCGATGCTCTCTATACGGCAATCTATGCGCCTAAGATGCAGGAGATTACCGTGAGTGTCGAAAATGGGATATGCGATCCATTGGGGATGCCTGTGTTTTCCTTCCCGGTGGCTACGCCGGAACAAGCGTCCTACGCGGTGCCGCACGGACATTTTTCACAGCCCATCGGCCTGAAGCTTTCGCCAGGAATTCGGTTCGATAAGTGGGAGGATGGTAGCACAGAATATCCGAGGATATTCAAGGCGGATGATGATGTAAGCATTAAGGCCAAGGTGGTAATACCTGCGGTTCGTCTTGATGTTGAGCGGAATCATACTTTGAAATTGGAGAAGTTGGTTGTATCTAACCCTGTTACTGGGAGCCACTATGCGGCGAGCCAAGATGTGCCGTTGGGGACGTTGATACTTGTAAACTATAATTCGAGTGATATTCCGTTGATGCATCGAGTGGTAGTGCAAACGGAAGGCATGCGTCTTACTGAGTATAAACAGTCGAATCAGCCGAACATGAAGATATACCAAGTTGTGGATGCTTCTGGACCCGCTCGAATAATGGTATCCGTGGAGCGGCCATCATTTATGGTGCGGTATGGCGTTTCGGAAGGCGGGGTATTGGTCGGAGCTCAGGAGCAAAAAGTGTATGTAGGAAGTAGCAGTACAGAGGTTGAGGCGATCCCACGTTCGGGGTATCTTTTTGCTGGGTGGAGCGATGGAAAGAAGGATGCTAAGCGATCCGACCTTGTGGTAGATCGTGATATTTCAGTGAATGCAGAATTTGTTCGAATTGCGTATACGATAGTATATGAGGCGAATGGCGGTCATGGCGAGATGAGGCAGCAGGCGATGCTGTATGGGAAAGAAGAGCCGCTTTTCGCCAATGCGTATGAAAGACCGTATGGTACATTTCGCGGTTGGGCTTTAGCGCCGGATGCGCAAAGCGTGCAGTACGTAGATGGCGAATGGGTGAAGGATCTAAGCGGAGTTCATGGCGCTGAGGTGCATCTCTACGCATTGTGGGATATTCCCGCGTACCCGTTGCACTTTGCGGTAGAAGATGCGTCGAAGGGTTTTGGCTTTTTGTCCGCCACGGCTGAGGGGCAAGAGGTGTCGAGCGGTACGATGTTGCCTAAGGGTACGGAGGTGCGGTTGGAGGCAACGCCAGAATCTGGGTATATCGTGGCGACGTGGTCAGGAGCGGATGCGGTTCCGAGCGATGCGCGGGTTGTAGCGATTTCGTTGATGGAAGAGACTACAGTGAAGGTTTCCTTTAGACCCATACAGCATGCGGTGCATTTTGCGGTGGTGGGGGGAGAGAATGGAAGGCTTTCAGCCACTGTGGATGGCCATTCAATTTCGGATGGGACGCTAGTTAATGAAGGGGCTACAGTTGAATTCAAGGCAGAGCCAAATGCTGGGTTTGTAGTGGATAGCTGGAATGGGGTTTCGGCGAGTACTGTCGAGATTAAATCGGCGCAACTCGTTGTCAAGTCGGAATCGACCGTTACAGTTTCTTTCAAGCGAGCCCCGGCGGCGCTTGGCGTAGAGTCGTCATTGCTGTCACAGGTAGAGGCATTTCCGAATCCATTCGCGGAACGACTTGAAGTGGTGAATGCATTAAATCTTTATCGCGCGCGGTTGCTCACCGTTGAAGGTCGTACAGTTCTGACTCTACATAATGAAGGGTCGTCCGTTCTACAACTTAACACCAAAGGATTGCCATCGGGAGTGTATTTCCTGCGGTGTGAAGATGCGCGGGGAGGCGTAAGGATATTGAGAGTTGTGAAACAGTAGGAGCTGATTGAGGGAGATAATGGGAGGAAGGGGGAGAGGCTTAGGCCGCTCCCCCTGCTTGTTAAAGCGATTCGCTATAAACCCATATATACGCGAGTTGGGTGGAGTAAAATTATTGTCTAATTAGAAGTGCTAATGGATTCTTCCAGAGTGGGATATAGATTCTAAATCAACGTAATGCACGTCGGTTGCCTTTTTCTGGCATTGCGCATGGGGAGAGCGATCGAGAAAGCGGTGGCATTCGCTGTGGGTGTGTGAGAAGACAGCTATATTTAGTAGGTTTCCATAGCGTTTATGAGGATGCATCTAGATGCAGCGGGCCAGGGACGAGCGCATTGAGGAAACAGAAAGAGGATGCGAAGGGCCCCAGAAATCCCAATCTTTACGTGTGGTTGGACCAAGCAATGTTTTTTTGGAGTTGCAAGAACCTACTACAGAATGCACGTAAACGAGTTTAGGATGTAAGAAAATAGCGTATTCTATAAATAGGAATTACGTGCGCTATAGGTGTTGAAGAGTTTGGGGTATTGTCAGTAAGGGGAGGGTAGTTACGTGCTAGAGGTCTTATAAAATGGTTATCTTTGCGCGTATAGAATGGAGCGATGCGGCATGGAAAAGATAGCGGTTTTTGCGGGTACGTTTGATCCTTTCACGCGCGGTCATCAGGATATAGCGATGCGAGCGTTGGCTCTTTTTGATAAAATAGTGGTGGCTATAGGAAAGCATGAGGGGAAGGCGACACTATTTTCGTTAGAGAGTCGACGAGCGATTATACGCGATACGTTTTCGAGTGAACCGAGGATTGAAGTGGCCGACTACGATGGGCTTACCATTGATTTTTGCCGTGAGCGTGGAGCA
The DNA here is from genome assembly GCA_013333195.2 of Bacteroidia bacterium. Lineage (GTDB taxonomy): Bacteria > Bacteroidota > Bacteroidia > Bacteroidales > CAJPTX01 > Bacteroides_D. Next base: position 23,095 of record JABCPG020000032.1, on the reverse strand, counting down.
CATTTTATTATTCGCGGGTTGCGCTCGGGGACTGATTTTGATTACGAGCGGACCATAGCGCAGGCCAACTCGATGGTAAACCCTTCGATAGAAACCATTTTTTTTGTGACCCGTCAGACCCATGCACCCATAGCGTCCACCGTTGTGCGCGATCTCTTGAGGTATAAAGTGGATGCCTCTGCGTTCCTTCCCGAGGGGATAGATATAACTAAGTATCTATGATTTCGTTGCAGTGTAGAGTGATTGGATGCATAGCGGGAATTTTCTTCCTGAGCGTTATGTGGTCGTCGGCTTTAGCACAGTCGACGCTCACGGCGGTGTATGGGAGGGCCCCGGATTATGCGAATCAAACCATTGTTTTTCGCCAACAAGTGGGTTTCGTAACGGATGCGCAGCTGGAGATAGGGCGTGTAACTCTTGGGCGCGATGGTGATTTTTATTGTCCACTTAAGGTGCAAGGTACGCAGAAAGTGACCTGTGAAGTTGGAGCGTATTTGCTGTATTTCTACATAACGCAGGGCCAACGCTACGAGCTAGGTTTTCCACCCTATCGCCCCATGCAAGATCAGGATCGATTGAACCCCTATCAACCCCGTATGGAGGTTCAGCTTCGCCCGCGAGGCGTAGATTCTCTACTTGTTAATGATATGATTGCGCGATACGATTACGCGCTGGCCGCCGCGCTCGATAGCGTAATGATGGGGGTAACAGTGCAGAGGCAGCGGGTCAATGCGGACTCGCTGGTGACGGCGGTTCGGAAGCGATTCGCAGGAGCGAAGTACGAAGATCCATTCTTTCGTGAATATATTCGTTACCAGGAGGGAAATCTTTTCTATGTAACGCAAACGAAGTACGTGCAGCAACTCTCCGACGAATACTTTAAGAATAGACCGATACTGTATGATAATCCAGCGTACAGAGATTTATTCAATGCCGTCTACATGAAATATTTTCAGTTCCATGGGAGGACTAGAGAGGGGCGGCAGATTTATAAAGCGATTACGCAGGATCGGAGTCTGAGTGGGTTAGCAAGGGTGTTAAGACAGAATGACAATCTGCAGCCGGATGCGTTGATGGAACTAGTAATGCTGAAGGGGATACACGATGAATTTTTTGATGTAAATTTTTCAAGGGAATCCCTTTCGGTAGTTCTAGATTCGTTGAGTAGCCATACGGACGTAGCGGAACATGCGTACATTGCGAGCTATATACGCGAGAAGGTGACGCGCTTACTTCCGGGGTTTGCGCCGTACCCCGTGCGTATCACAGATGTTCGCGGGCAGCTTCTTGATATCAAGCAGCTCCGCGGGAAGTTAACCCTTTTGATGTTTGCCATAACTACATCATATACGTGTATAGAGGATTTTACGCTGCTACGTAAACTATTGTTGAGTTATGGCGAGCATCTAGAGGTTGTTACGCTTTGCGCAGATGAGAATACGGAGTCTGCCGTGAAGTTCATCGAATCACAGGGGTATGATTGGCATTTTGCGATGCTAGAAGAACAAAAAGAGCTACTGGAGCATTACGATGTTCGAGCCTTCCCGACGTACTATCTTCTTGACGAACGCGGGCTGCTCCTCTACTCCCCGGTGCGATCACCGCGTGAGGGTTTAGAAAGTCTTCTTTTCCAGCTGTTTCGACAACGCGGGTGGCGGCCTAAGGAGTTGCAGAATCAAAACCGCCGCATAAAGTGATGCCTACTCAAGATGAGTACCGTCAGTTCGAACGTGTAATGGATGGAGGAGAAATGCATGATTCGATAGCTGCCGAGTCCGTGCCGAGCGTGGGTGTATTTCCGTCTGATTGGGAAAAGCTTTTTACGGGCGAGAATCAGTACCGATTAGAGGGAGGCGGCTTGGGGTTGCCGGAGAGTCGTTTGCGCGTAGACGGGCGAGTATTTGCGGAAAAAGGAAGGGAGAGTGCGTATGTACTACGGGGGGCGCGGGGCTTGCGCAATGAGGCGGTTCCATTAGGTTCGGATGCGCTTGGGTCCGTTGGGGTGCGATCGGTGCTATTTTGCATGCTGTTGGCGCTGCTGGGGCTGTTTATACTACTTCGGCGGCAGTACTATACGTATGGGCGGAGCTATGCAACCTCTCGTTTTTTTAGCGTGTCGTCAGTGCGAACAGTAGAGGGTATGGGGTTTTCCCTTACGGCATGTCGAGCAGTAGGAGATTCGGTGTGGGCGGTGCTGTCGGGTTTTGTGCTGTGCAAATGGTTTTTACTGCGTTGGAATGGTTTAGTGGCTAGTGAAAAGATTCCATTTTTCGTATTTGCGTGTATGTTTGCTGCGTTGCTGCTTGCTGTGGTACGGCATTCAGTAGTGAAGGTTGCGAGCGTTTTATCAGGTAAAAAGGAGCTAAGCCTAGCATTGTGGGAGAATGGTCAGGTTCCGATGCGGCTGATGTGGCCTTTGCTTCTGGTGGGGACAATGTTTGTCGTGTACGTAATTCCAGTTTTTCAGCACTACGCGCATGTGTTGACGCTAAGTATGGTTGCGTTGGGCGTGGCGCTGCGTATATATCGAGTGGGCGTGGCGTTTCGCTGGTACGGCTATGGGTGGATGTACTTTTTTTTGTACCTTTGCGGCGTTGAGATTCTGCTCCCATTGCTTGCTGTGAGAGTAGCATTGGTTTGTTTTCGCTGAGGTTCGTCTAGGTATTGAAGGGTGGAAGAAAGTGCGTTGCATGGAGCGTGGCTTGACGTTGCGGTGTGTGATGGAGTCGAAAGTAGAATCAAAACGAGAAAAGCGTTGAAAATATCTAGAGTGCTGGTATCGCAACCGAGACCCACGAGTTCCCACGATCCATACGTAAAGCTCGAGCAGTCGTGCGGTGTAGATATTGAGTATCGTCCCCTGATCCACGTGGAGGGGGTGACGGCTTTTGAATTCAGAAAGCAAAGAATAGATTTTTCTAAGTTTCAGGGAGTGGTGTTCAACAGTAAGGTGGCGGTAGACCATTTCTTTCGGTTGTGCACAGAGTTGCGTTACCAAGTTCCGGATACATTGTTGTACTTCTGCATTAGTGAAAGCGTGGCACTCTATTTACAGAAGTACGTGACGTACCGTAAGCGTCGAGTGTTCAGCTCATCGAGCGGGAAGATAGAGGATGTGCTGCCCGAGATGCTCAAGAGGAAGGAGGAGAAGTTTCTATTCCCGGTGTCGAACGTACAGGGGCCAGAGCAGTTACGGGAGCTGAAGAAAGCGGGTTTACACATTAAGAAAGCGATTCTGTATAATACGGTTAGTAGTGATATCCATGATTTGGATTTGCACTCCTTTGACATGATTGTTTTTTATAGTCCTTTTGGGATAGCCTCTCTGCTGGAGAATTTTCCTGAGTTTGTGCAGAAGGAGATAAAAATAGCTGTTTATGGCAAGGGCACGCACCGTGCGGCGAAACAAGCTGGGCTAGCGGTGGATGTTGTAGCGCCGACCGCGAAGTGCCCGAGTCTCACGGATGCTATCGAAGAATTCATATGTAGCTACAACAAGGAAAAGTAGCGTTGCGATGCGGGGAGCGGTCGATGGATGCGAAGGTACGTGCGGAAGGGGTGGCGGATGGGAGGCTGCGTTACACACTGGGCAAGGAACGTAGGATCTGTTTGCGAAGAGATAAGGACGTTCTCTTTCGTGAGGGTGTTCGTATGTTTGCGTTTCCCTATCGAAGTGTAGTATATGCCCATGGGGGGACAGAGGCTGGGTGTAGGTTGCTGGCCATAGTGCCGAAGCGGGTGTGCCGTTTAGCAGTAACTCGTAACACGCAGAGGCGTCACATCCGCGAACTATTTCGTGTGGAGTCGGCAGCGTTGAATGCGCATTGTAAGCGCCAGGGAGTGGTGCTAGATGTGGCAGTAATAGTTGTAAGCGATGAAGAGGTGCGTTTGGAACGGGCGCAGCGATCTATGCGAAAGATATTGAGCCATGCGGAGCAGGAGGTTAAACGCCGGGCGCAGGATGCGTGAGAGTCGAAGAGGAGCGGGTGCGCCGGTGATTTGGCTGCTGATTGCCCTAATACGGGTGTATCAGAGGTTTGTTTCACCGTTGCTACCCCCGTCGTGCCGTTATAGCCCGACATGTTCTACCTATTGCGCGGAAGCGTTACGACGGCATGGTTTGTTACTAGGAACGTCGCTGTGTGTATGGCGCTTGCTCCGCTGCAATCCGTGGGGCGGTCATGGCCTTGATGAAGTTCCGGCGCGGGAATCGGATTGAGCGCGGAAACCATTTGGATGAAAGGATTTCTTGCGTGTTTGTTGGGAACAAAGTTCCATGCGTATTGCGTATTTTTCGGGATGCATTCAAGGGGTTGTTGGTGCTACGTTTATAGATTCAAGCTATGGGATTGCTCCGCAGATTGCTTGCAAGGCGTTGAGTAGCGGGAGAAATTCCAATAATAATAATTATTTTTGCCATAAAGTTAGAGAGGGGAAGAATGATGGATGAGGTCAGGGTTGGCGATGCGTTGCTCTACCAATATCTTGACATGTTGGGAGTGCAGTATGAGTACCACACGCATCCGGCAGCGCCTACAGTAGAGGTGGCTATGCGGTATTGGAAGGATATTCCCGGATTGCACTGTAAGAATCTTTTCATGCGTAATCATAAAGGGAATCACCATTTTTTGCTTGTGGCTCCTGGAGAGAAGGCGGTGGATATTCATGGAGTGGAGCGACGGGTGTCGGAGGGTAAACTTTCGTTTGCTTCGCCGCGACGTATGCAGGAGTATTTAGGGGTTGCGCCGGGTTCTGTTTCCCCGTTTGGGGTTTTGCATGATGTTCGCCATGAAGTTTTTCTCTTCCTAGACGAGATGCTGCGCGATGCGGAGCGGATAAGTTTTCATCCGAATGATAATCGAGCCTCGTTAGTAGTGAGCTGCGAGGGATTGCTACGTTTTCTCGGTGCATTAGGGAATCGGTATGAATTTGTAGATTTATCGAAACCTTAAAGCAGATGCAGCGGAATTTGTGCTTTTATAAGGGGCAAAATGGTCTGTTTTCGCTAGAAGAGACGGTAGACAAGATTCTTTCGAAGCGTTTGCTTGTCGTGTTTGCGGATCGCAGTTTGCTTGCCTTATTACCTCGTGGGACTTGGATTGGCGGAGTGTGTACTCGTTTCTTTGCTAGTGGGGAGTGCGTTCGTACTGGCAAAGAGGTATTTGTGATAGATCTTACAGATGTAGTGCAAGATCATCGCATTGAGGTCTATCCAGATTTTGCGCTAGAATCGTTGCAAGGCGATATGTCGAATGCTGGTTTTTCATTCCTCATGATTCCGAGCTATAGCGTGGTGCATCGCCTTGCAGGAATACAATTCGTGGCGAGGCGTTGGAATGAATCATCGCCGATTATGGGTTGTGTGGTTGCAGCAGATGTAGGTAGTTCTCTCATGCAGGAATCTGTGGTTGTGGATGGGCAACGGGGCGCGATGTATACGGATAGTGCAGTTGTTCTGCATTGTAAGCTTTTTGCGGGCGGTCGAGCTCGTTTAGAGGTGATAAATCCCTTCAGCGCGGATATGCAGAGCGATGTCATATCATTTTCAACATCATCGTTGGTGCTACGCGAGTGTTTAGTAAATGGGAAGACATGGAATTTTGCGGATTATATTCGGCAAAGAGGCATTCAAGAGGGGGTGCCGCTGGTGGGGAATGTTCAGGGGATGACGCAGAATGTGTCCCTGCTGTTTCCATTGGGTAAGCAATCAGTTACGGCCTCCTCAACTGTACTTCCGCTGATACCGTACCGTTTTGCTAAAAGTTCGGAGATGCTAGATGAGCGCTACGTTGAGGTAGCAAGACGTGCAACGCGTACCGTGGTTGCGAGCGTTCATGGCTATGGTAATTATGAAATGATGTCTCGCGCGAGTGAAAGCATGGAGATATTTTCGGGTCCATTCGTTTTGGGAGAGATTGCAATGCTACTGACGAATCAGGTGACAGTGAATCTAGTAGTATCGAGTGCTGGAGAGAAGGCGTGGTCGTGAATGTTATATAAATAGAGGGGTGTCTGTAATATGGCTGGAGTTAGTCGGGCAGAAGTCGAATCTATAAAGCGGAGATTTGGGATTGTTGGGAATAGTTCGGCATTAATTCAGGCGATTGAGGTAGCGTATCAGGTGTCATCGACAGATTTGTCGGTGTTGGTATTGGGCGAGAGTGGTGCGGGTAAAGAGTTTTTTCCAAAGATAATCCATCAGTATGGTTCGCGCAAACATGGTCAATATATTGCGGTGAATTGCGGAGCGATTCCAGAAGGGACGATAGACTCTGAGCTATTTGGTCATGTGAAGGGAGCATTTACAGGAGCAGTAGAAAACCGGGCTGGATATTTTGAGGAGGCGGATGGGGGGACCATTTTTCTCGATGAGGTGGCGGAGCTCCCCCTTGCTACGCAGGCCCGTTTGCTGCGTATGCTTGAAAGTGGAGAGTTTATGCGCGTGGGATCATCGAAGGTGCAGAAGGTGGATGTGCGCATTGTGGCTGCGACTAACGTTCAACTTGAAGAAGCGATAGCAGAGGGGAAATTCAGGGAAGATTTATACTACAGGCTGTCGACGATTCCGATAAAAGTGCCTGCGTTGCGAGAAAGAGGAGATGATTGTGTATTGCTTTTCACGCAATTTGCGTTGGAGTTTGCGGAGCGGTATCGTATGCTTCCGGTAAGACTTACAGACGAGGCGAGACGGGTTCTCACGTCGTACTCATGGCCAGGCAATGTGCGTCAGCTTAAAAACATTACGGAGCAGATTTCAATTATAGAGACTAGCCGTGAGCTTACAGCGGAGCGGTTGAGCGCGTATTTATATCCCAATGGGCGGCATCCATTACCGGCAATATATAGGGAAGAGCGGGAAGGGGGAAAGAGCGAGAGGGAGTTGCTCTATAGTGTGTTGTACGATATGCGTCACGATGTAAATGATCTGAAGCAGCTTGTCTTTGACCTTATGCAGCACCATCATGTGCATCCGAGCGATGTATACGTGTCCCAACACGAGCGGTTTATCCGTTCGCTCGCATCTCAAGAAAAGGAGTCGGTTGTGCCCTTTGCCCAAGTGCGGGAAACTCCGCAGCGCGGCGAGGTGGTTCATGAAGCGCCGATAATCATTGAGAAGAATCCGTCGGAGACTGTAGGCCAATCATTGGCGAGTATTGAAGAGCAGACGATTCGCGATTGTTTACAGCGTCACGATGGTCGCAGGCGCCCTGCAGCCGAGGAATTGGGGATTAGCGAACGGACGCTTTACCGTAAAATTAAATTGTATGGATTGGAGGGAGCCTGATGAGGATTTGTGGATGTACTAGCTGTTTGCAGTGGGTAGTTGTTCTGTGCGCAGTGTTTGTTGTCGATGGGTGTAAGATGCAATATTCATTCACGGGAGCGAGTATACAGCCGGAGGCGCGCACCGTATCCGTTTCAAATTTTCCAAATGTAGCTCCATTGGTGAATCCCACGTTGGCGACGACGCTGGTAGAGGCACTTAAGGATCGTTTCTCCTCGCAGACCCGTTTATCAGTGCAGGAGTTTGGGGGTGATTTTACCTTCGAAGGGGAGATAACGGGTTACTCCGTGGCGCCTACGGCGATTCAAGGAAATGAAACTGCTGCAATGAATCGACTTACAGTAACGGTGCACGTAAAATTCACGAATACGTTGGATGATGCTGCAAGCTATGATAAAAATTTCTCTACGTATGAGGATTTCTCTTCGTTGCAGCAGTTGACCCAGGTGGAGGTAGAGTTGACCGATCGCATCGTGGAAAAACTGGTGGATGACATTTTTAACGCGGCAGTGGCGAATTGGTAGGTTACGGAAGGTGCCGAACAGAGAAAAACCGTTACCTTTGCTGAGCAGGGTGTAGGTGTATAAATTAAGAATGTACCGGTGGCGGGATGCTGACACAAGAAAGTTTGGGTGAGCTTTTGTTGCAATGCTGCGGGAAGAAGGAACTGTCCGAGGCTGAGGTTGAATCGTTGTGCGAAGAGTTCCCGTATTTTCAGGCTGTGCAGCTATACAAGGAGGCATGTGCGTCGGGCGGGTCAGCGCAAAGCGATAGGAAGCCCAAAGGCTTTGAGCTGCTGTCTGATAGGCTTTTGTTGCATTCCCTTACGCATAATGCTCATTCCGTTGATGGGGATGCTAACGAATTCTCTTGGGTATCTCTAGAGCAGCAGGAGACGCAGATGGCACTAGAGGATGCGGACAGCAGTTCGTGCGAGACTTTAGATTGTAGTTACGCTGAAGGGTGCGAAGAACGTGAAGATGAGCCTTTTGTTGCTGAGAGTGAGGAGGTTCAGTCGGATGAAAAAATGTTAACGGCTGCGACTGGTGTTAGCTCCTCTGCGGGGGCTGGAGGAATGGAGTCAGACGAGGATGAGAATTCGGATGCTTTAGTGCAAGGTTTATCGGGTGAGGAGCAGTATGATGAGGGTGTTGCTACTTCGTTTAGTGGGGAATCCGAACCGGAGGTTACACCATGTGAAAAGGATGGTGTGGGAGAGTTGCACACTACCGGTGAAAAGAAAAAGGGCGATGTAAATGGTGAGCGGGCAGATGAGGAGTCTTCAATGGATTTGCGCGGAGTTCTTGATTTTTCGCTTTCACAGGAGGTACCAGAGATGTCTCCTAGCCTTTCTCCGCATGGGATGGTAGGCTTTACTCTTACGCAGCAGGATATAGATTATATTAACAGCTATCTTGGTCCGAAACGATCGGGCGGCAGCGAGGAACGGGAGGATCAGAACGGGCGTGAGTCACAAACGCAAGCCGAGCGTATCGATAATTTCATTGCGCAATTTGATAGCATTTTGTCGAAAGTATTGGCGGAAGAGCGCGCGCGAGCTTCGGAAGGAGTGGAACCCAGCGATTTGGCGGAACCTCAGCGAGAGTTGGACGTGCATATTGCTAGTGAGCGGTTGGCGTATCTGTTGGCAGAAAAGGGAGAGTATGAGGCGGCAATACCGATGTACGAAAGGCTGCAAGCGCGAAATCCAGAAAAAAGTAGTTACTTCGCGGATATTATTGAGCGTTTAAGACAGCGCGAAGGAGAGAGTTCGAAATAGGGAGAAGAGACGATGTTGTATACAATTGTTACAGTGGTAATACTGCTAGTGTGCGCGCTTTTGGTGCTGTTCGTACTTGTGCAGAATGCGAAGGGTGGAGGTCTGGTGTCTTCGTTGGGCGGAGCGAGCAATGTGGTTGGGGTACGTGAGTCTGCGAACATTTTGGAGAAGGGAACATGGACATTGGCGGTGGTGCTGATGCTGTTAAGTTTTTTTGCTGTGGCTGCTTTGCCCCATCAGGATTCAGGCTCGGCGGAATCGCGTATACAACAGCAGGTGCAACGGACGGAGTCTGGTACGATGCCCATGCAGCTTCCTGATGTTCCTAGCACAGAGGAGCTGCCGGAACAGCCTAAGACCCCTCCGGCATCGGCGGAATAGATGTAATTTCAGTCGGCTGTCTGCCTAGTCTGCGTTTCCCGTTTTTTCTTCGAATTTTCGTGTCGTTAAGGATGCGTCTATTTAAGGGAAGCGAAATAGTCTGTTTTCTTTGGGTTGACAAGAGGTGTCGAGACGCTGCCCGTTCTGGGCGTGTTCGAGGGTAGCGGTTTGTTTGTGGAAGTTCCTTTGTTTGCAATTTGTTTCTCTGGCTGTTTTGAGTATTCGGCGGATTTCTATTGCACAATTGACATTGCACCCTTTTGTTTTTTGTTGGGATTCCTGACGTGCGAGGCTCGGAGAGCTAAACATGCTGCTGGTCTGTTCCGCATGTATATTCCCATCTTCCGGTCGAAAGATGTAACGTGAGGTGTAGCCATTGCGTGGAGACGTTACGGCATAAGCGGATATTTGCAGGATTAATAGGATCGCAGTGGTCTTTGTATGGGATGAGTACACAAAAAAATAGCGAACGTCTGGTGTTGCTACTTGCGTACGAATTTATCTCCTAGAATTGAACCAACATTCTTAATGAAATTACCGGAATAAAAGGCTGAGGGTGGGTGAAAATAACCTGCGCACGACGGTGGAACAAGCGGACTGTTCGTATTTGTGGCGGCATTGCGGTGATGAAGAGGATTCTTTGCGCTCGGGTAGCAGAAGGGCTACTTCTGAGTACGTAGAGGGTGAGCGGAATCATAATGTGGGCTGAAAGGTGGGACTACTACGGCTGCCAATCGGTACGTATTGGAGGTTAACTGCGCAAGATGTAGCTGTTGATACCAAGGCTGATTAGTGGTATATTTGACGAGGGTACACGTTTGGCCGTGAGTGCTATATTTGTATGAGGGCGTACTGCATAAAAAAGAATTGCAGCGCTGGATTAAGCGGTCCTTAATGAAGACGGACTGGGATGTAGGAATTTCTTGTAGACCTATCATTGGTTTTCCTTTCTACCAAGAGGCTTAATGAGTCGCGCCGGTATCCATGAAGCCAGGATGCCAAGACATCCTGCGAGTAGGAAAACAAATAGGATGTCGAGTTGGTGAATTTCAACTGGGTAGGTGTCTACCACAAAGCCGGAACCTTTGCCGAGAGCGATTAGGCCAAAGTAACTTTGGGCCCAGCATAGTACCAGCCCGAGTAGGATACCGAGTGACGCCCCACCGAATGATATGATGCTCCCTTCGAGCAAAAAGATATTTCTTATTTGTGAAGTTTGAGCTCCTAGGCTTGCAAGAGTATCAATATCGTCCCGTTTGTCGATTATAAGCATGGAAAGTGAACCGACAATGTTGAAGGTGGCAATGAAGAGGATTAGGCTGAGAATGACAATGATTATGAAACGTTCGCTTTTCATCGTGCGATAGAGCGCTTCGTTCTGCTGTTGCCTGTTGAGGACAGTAAAATTGTGGCCTATAGCGTCCTGTAGATAATGTTGCGCCTTGTGGGAAGAAGCGTTTTTTTTCAATTGTAAGACGAGCTTTGAGACGAATCCGTGTGGAAGGTTGAGCATTTCGTGCGCGGTTTCGATAGGAATTACTACTGAGGCCTCATCGAAATCTGCGTTAACGGACAAGATAGCACCTAGCGATACATTCTTTTGTCTAAACGCAGTGGTGGGATTGAGCCAGTCAGAAGCGGTACGATTTGGGAGGTAAAGAGTGATTGGAGTTGGCATATCAATTGAAATACGCAAGTAGTATGCGATGCCCGCCCCGACATTCGCGATGGGCATCGTTCCTAGATGGAGTTTGAATTGTCCGTCTTTCGTGAAGTTTGGCAACTTTGTTATGCTTAGATAATTGTTGTCAACACCGGTAAGGAGTCCAATCTGTTGTTGATCGCGGTAACCGAATAGTGCGTCTTCCTGCAAAACGCAACCTACCGTTTCGATGTATGGGTTTTGTTCAATTGTATTGCGAAGCGAGTCGGAGTAATAGAACCATTTGCCTTTGGTGGGAGTAATGGCGAGGTCGGTGTCTAGCGAAGAGTACATGGGCCTGATGATTGACTCGATGCCGTTGAATACTGAAAGTACCACAATCAACGATGCCGTGCTAATCATGACACCTCCCATAGCGATGATGGAGATAATATTTACAGCACTGTGCGATTTATGGGCGAAGACATGCCGGATTGCAATAAATGAAGAGAACCCCATGGTACGAGAATTTATTTGTGCCCGATGTACAGGAGGTCTTCTGGCCGTAGGGCGTAGCGGGTACGTTCAGAGGCGGGGAGTTGGGAGAAGTAGTCGACGATTTCTACGGTGAAACCTTCATTCGAGAGCCGCTGCGCGTAATCTAGCCCGTATAGACGTAGATGATCTCGCTGGTGGTAGAATTTTTCGCGTAGGGCCGGGGTGTTGATCGATGGGTCTTCAAGGGTATGTTCGCGGCTACGGTCCTGCGGCACGAGGAGGAGTGCAATGCCTTGAGGGCGTAGGACGCGGAAAAGTTCAGGCATCGCTTTGCGATCATCGGGTATATGCTCGAGGACGTGGTTGCAGAGGATGAGGTCGAAGCGGTTATCATCGAAGGGCAGGCATTGAATATCGCAGTGTACAGAGGCCCACGGTGACTCTAAATCCGCAGAGGTATAGCATACATTTGCCATCGCCTTCAATTTATTTTGTAGACACCATTCTGGGGCCATGTGTAGCACGCGCATGGGAGTTTCCCCGATGTGGAGTTGCCGGGAGAGGTATAGCCAGATGAGACGATGCCTTTCTAGCGAGAGGCTACGAGGGGCCAAGGCGTTACTCCGTCGCATGGTGCGTCCATAGGGCAGCAAGGATCGGTAACGCTGCCCATCGATGGGATCTTCGAAGCGATTCCCTCTATATAGGAGTGTAATGGTCCGCCCGATGGTTGCGGCTACGCGATGCATGAGCGGACGGGGGAGGAAACGGGTAGCGAGTTGTATCAGTTGTCCGAGCATTCCTTACTGTTGGCGAGGAGCTGTTCAATGTGATCGATGTAGTCGAGCGAGTCGTCAAGCTGGAACATGAGATGAGGGACAACGCGGAGTTGATGGCGTATGCGCTGCCCTAGCTGGAAGCGGATTTCTGCGTTTTTGCTCTCTACATGAGCCATAACTGGTGCCGCTTGGTCTGACGGGAAAACGCTTAAGAGAACCCGAGCGTTTTCCAAGTCTGGGCTCATGCGGACATGCGTTACCGTCACCATTCGCCCGAGGGAAAGAGAGTTTGCATTTCGTTGAAAGATTTCGCTGAGATCTCGTTGTATCTGGCGTGCGACCTTCTGCTGTCGTGTCGTTTCATTGTTCATATTACAGGTGCGAAAATGGCGTTTATCCTCACAACTTGATGATGATATCTCGTAAAGGTGCTTTAGGAACGCAGTGTACATTGTCTTCACGCCAGTAGCGTGCATCGCCTGAAGGGGGGAGATTGCGTATCTCGACCGTTTCAATCGGTTTTCCAAGGGCCAGAACCATCCGAACTTTCAGCTGTTCTGGGATGTGAAGCGATTCGGAGAGCGTTTTAGGGTTGAAGGAGAGGATGTGGCAACCGCCTAGGCCGATTGAACGTGCGCCGAGTAAAATGGTTTGCGAAACTATGCCCAAATCTATATCAGAACCTTTAATGGGATATTGCGTGTTTTCAAGGAGTAGGATATACGCGGAAGGTCTTTCGGTTTCGGTGGGGCCGTTCCACTCTGGAAGCGCGGCGGCCCATCTTAGCGTTGAGAAAATCCGTTGGCAGCTATCGGGATGATTTGTCACCCCAAAGTAAATCCATTGCGCATTGCGCGCTCTGGGCGTTACCCTTCCGAGATCGGCGAGCCATAGGAGCTCGTCATCGGAGACTGCGTACGAAGAGTCGAAACGTCTGAACGTGCGCCCTTCGTATACCAGATTTTTAAAGTCCATCAAGTGAGTACGGTAAAAATTATCGTGCCAAAGGTAGTCATTTTTACTCAGAAATTTGGAGTTGAGAATTCAAGCGGGCGGAGCGTGTACTCTTGTAGAGAGCAAGAGCATTACCTTTCTGATGGACTGCACATAACAAACGTCAGAACAGCGTGTTGTGGTTGCGTCCTTTTTTAACGGTTTTGTAACATTAAATGGACTCCTATAGCCGTCAGATGTATTTAGGATAGGAGGTGAGAGCATATCAATCTGAAAATTATGTTGCTGTTTTTGAGAATTAGTGTTGATAAAAATGCGTACATTCGCGGCGTGTAGGTGCAATTGGACAATGCTGTATGAATAGTAGAATTATTGTAGTATTAGTTGTTATGGCGAGTGTGATGCTGATGGGTTGCGCTCAGAGCTGGGATTATCCGGCCGCCAGACGTGATTCCACGGTGGATAGTTATTTTGGCGTGCGCGTGGAGGATCCGTATCGTTGGATGGAGGACGAGCACTCGCCGGAGCTCGCCAAGTGGATAAAGGCGGAGAATGCACTTACTGAGAATTATTTATCGAAGATTGCTTGTCGAGAGCCGTTGCGCGACCGACTGAAGAAGTTGATGGAATATGACTCTCAGGGAGTGTATAGCTTCACAGGAAAATACTATTTCTTCTTTAAAAAAGAGGGGTTGAGGAATCAGAGTGTGCTTTACGTAAAGGATTCGTTGTCGGGGCCTGCGCGTTTGCTTTTGGATCCGAACACGTTTTCAGAGGATGGAACCGTGGCACTTTCGGATGTGTCGGCGTCACGAGACTCGAAGTACTTAGCGTATTCTATTGCTGACGGCGGAAGCGATTGGAACAAGATTTACGTTTTGGACATCAGCACGGGAAAGCGTTTGGCAGATGAGCTGTCATGGGTAAAGTTTTCATCGATAGCCTGGTATAAGGATGGATTTTTTTATAGCGCGTATGATGCGCCGGTTGCAGGCAGAGCGTTGAGTGGGAAGAATGAGTATCATAAGGTGTATTACCACAGAGTTGGTACGCCTCAGCAAGAGGATCGCTTGGTCTTCCAAAACAGGCAGGAGCCTCTGCGGAATTTCTATGCGCAAGTGACCGCTGATGAGAAGTATTTAATCGTGAATGAAACAGCAGGTACTGATGGGAATGCGCTGTACGTGAAGAATTTGCGAACCAATTCGGAGTTTATGCAGCTAACGGTAGGTTACGATTACAGCTACACGCTGGTGGGGAGTCGCGGGGACAGCCTTTACATGCTCACCAACTATAAAGCACCTAGAGGGAAATTGATTTGCATCGATATGAACCGCACCGATGTAGGTGAATGGATTGACATCATAGAGGAGCAGAAGGATGTGCTCACAGATGTGACCATGGCGAAGAGCAATTTCGTGGCGGTGCATATGGTGGATGCGGTGAGCCGTATGGAGGTGTACACATTGGACGGCAAGAAAGAAAGGGAGATAGAGCAGCCGGTGATGGGGACTGTAGGTTCGATGAGCGGGCGGGCAGGGACAGATGAGCTATTTTACTCGTTCTCATCATTCACGGTGCCGTCTGTTGTGTATCGTTTAGTGCCGAGCACTGGGGAGCAGAAAGAGGTGTTCCGTCCCGAGTTGGATTTTGCGTTTGATGACTACGTGGTTGAGCAGGTGTTCTATCCGAGCGTGAATAGCCAAATGGTGCCGATGTTTATTGTGCATCGCAAGGATATTAAGTTCGATGGGAGCAACCCGACGCTTCTTTACGGTTATGGGGGGTTCAATATTAGCCTTACCCCTGGTTTCAGTCCACTTCGGCTCGCCTGGTTGGAGCAGGGTGGGGTGTACGCGCAGGCGTGTCTAAGAGGGGGAGGAGAGTATGGAGAGAAGTGGCATATGGCCGGGACGAAATTAAACAAGCAGAATGTATTCGATGATTTCATAGCTGCTGGTGAGTATCTCATTCGATCTGGCTACACATCTACCGCTAAGCTTGCCATCCAAGGAGGGTCGAATGGAGGATTGCTTATTGGCGCGGTGGTGAATCAGCGTCCTGACCTATTTGCAGCTGCAATCCCTCAGGTTGGGGTTATGGATATGCTTCGTTACCAGCACTTTACTATAGGATGGGCATGGGCTGAGGATTACGGAACTTCTGATGATGAACTCCATTTCAAGAATTTGTATTCTTACTCGCCGTTGCACAATATCCAGCGTGGTGAAAATTACCCCGCGATACTGGCGACCACGGCGGATCATGATGACCGTGTAGTGCCAGCGCACATGTTCAAGTACATTGCGATGATGCAGTATAAACAGCCAAAAGGTGCTCCTAAGCTCGTGAGGATAGAAACTCGGGCGGGGCATGGTGCGGGAAAACCGACGGTGTTAAGAATAGAGGAGCAGGCGGACATTTATGCCTTTCTGTTCGAGAACCTGAAGGTGCACGTGGCGTACTGATGGTGCTGTGAAAAAAGAGCCTTGATTCGTAGGATTTAGCAAAGTGGTTGAATAGCATTGAGTTAGGAATTCTTCCTTTTGAGAAAGAGATTTTAAGTTCTGGTGTTGTTTTAGGTAATTAAAAAAGTACTATCTTTGCGGGTAGTATATTGAGGGTTTGGTAATACTCAAATAAAAAGCACAATGAAAGAGTTGAAGTTGACGTTGCTTGCGGTAGTCATGGCTGGTGCCGCTATGCTAGTGGGGTGTGATAATCCAGAGAAGATGAAGGATGTGCCCCAAGATGCGTTTCCAAAGATGGATCCTAATCCTATGGTACTCCAGGGGAAGACGGTATCTGGTAAAATAACGGGTAAGTTCCCACCGAAGTATTTTAACAAAAATGCGAAGTTGGAGCTGATTCCTGTGGTTACCTACGGTGGGTCGGAGTTGAAGCTTTCGTCCAAGACCTATCAAGGGGAGAAGATAACGGAGAATAATCCGGTTATCAACTATGAAAACGGTGGGTCGTTCTCGATTGACTATTCTTTCCCATACAAAGAGGAGATGATGCAGAGCGAGATGGAACTGCGGTACGTGCTCCTCTACAAGGAGAAGCAGGTGCCTTTTGATGTTCCGTTGAAATTGGGTTACGGCATCAACGTTACGCAGCTTCTGGTGGATCGCGAAGCGGAACCAGTGTTGATGGGGAATAACTTTACGAGAGACCATCTCACCACGAAGGAGGCTCAGATAGGGTTTGCGATTCAGAGTTCTGATGTACGCAGCGGCGAGTTGACTAAGGATGACGTGAAGGCTTTGCAGGATGCTATCAAGGATCTTAGCGCGAACCAGAAGGCAGAACTTAAAGGGATTGATGTGTATGCGTATGCTTCCCCGGATGGCCCGGTAGATTTGAACGATAAGCTTTCACGGGATCGTGGCTCGAATACGCAGAAGTGGATGTCTCAAACGTTAAAGAAGGGCAAGGTGGATGCTGATTTGGTAAGCGTGAAGGAGCGTGCTACCGACTGGGATGGATTCCGCACGATGGTGCAGGGCTCAGATATTGAGGACAAGGAGATGATCCTACGTGTTCTGGAAATGTACTCCGATCCTGACACGCGTAACCGCGAGATGCATAATCTAGGGAAGGTATTCAGTGTGTTGGCGGAGCAGATTCTGCCAAAGCTGCGTCGTTCCCGCATGGTTGCCAATATCGCGGTGAAGGGGTATACGGATGAGGAGTTAGTTGAGATGGTTAATGGAAATCGCGTTAGCGAGTTGGGTCTTGAGGAGGGGTTGTACGCTGCGACGTTAGTGCAGGATTTCATGAAGAAGGCTGATGTTTACGCTAACCTTGCGAGTCGTTTCACCACGGATGTGCGCCCGCTGAACAATTTGGCGTATGTTTATTTGAAGCAGAACCGTTTGGAGGATGCGAAGACGAACCTTGACAAGGCTGCTGCGTTAGAGAGCGAGAACCCATTTGTTTTGAATAACTTGGGTGTGTATGAAATGGGGAAGAATAACGATGCTGAGGCTGAGAAGTACTTCTCTCGTGCTACTGCTGCTGGTGAGGTGGTGAAGTCAAACTTGGGTATTTGCGAAATCTTAAAGGGCAACTACAACAAGGCGCGCGATTACATGGTCGGTGTAACGTCTTTCAACGCAGGCTTGGCGAGAATGCTTTCGGGAGAGCTGGATGCTGCTAAAAATACGTTCAGTGCCGTTAAGAGTGCGAAGTCTTACTACGGTTTGGCAATTGTGGGTGCGCGCAATAGCGATGAGAAGATGATCGTTAGCAATCTGAAAGAGGCCTTCTCGATGGATGGTTCGTTGAAAGAGCGCGCTAAGAAGGATGTGGAGTTTGTAAAGTTTGCGCAGAGCGCGGCGGTTAGTGCGCTGTTCTAATCTTTAAGAAGTTGAAGTCTGCGCTGGCTATTGTCTAGCGCAAGGGGCTATGAGCGGAGGGAGGTGCGTTGTTTTCGTATCCCCCTCTGCTCTTTTTATATTGTATGCCTACTGTCCCACAGTAAAAGTTCGCACGAGAGGTCCTATTCGAATGGGGGGGATTGTCGACGGTTGATTTTTTGCGCAAAGTTTTTTTTATTTGTAGAAACCATTTTAGACTGTGCTATGCCATAGAGGTTCACTTCAGATTTATCGAATATTATTAACTTCGCGTGGGTAGTTTGTGGCAAGATTTAACGGCTGGCTATGTAATGGAAAAGACGTATCTGAGAGGACTTGGCGTGGCTTTAGTCACCCCAATGAAGTCTGACGGTGGAGTGGATAGCGTTAGTGCGAAGCGATTATTAGAGTATGTGATAGGTGGCGGGGTTGATTTCCTTGTAGCTTTAGGTACTACAGGGGAGGCTCCGACGTTGAACGCTGAGGAGCAGGCTGACTTTGTGCGTTTGGTGGTTGGCGAGGTGGCGGGTCGGATGCCAGTTGTTGTCGGCATGAGCGGCAATGATACGAGAGCGCTGGTAAAACGGCTTGAGAATATGGATTGTAGCGGTGTGGACTACATTCTTAGTGCCGTGCCAAGCTACAACAAGCCCTCTCAGCAGGGGATAATCGAACATTTTCGTAGGGTCGCTGATGTTGCGCAACGCCCCGTGATTTTGTACAATGTGCCAGGGCGGACGGGGCGAAATATGACGGTAAAAACTGCTCTTTGGCTCGCGCATAATGTAGAAAATCTTGTGGGGATCAAGGAGGCTAGTGGTGATCTTGCGCAGGGGGAAGCAATTTTGGCGGAGCGTCCCCAGGGGTTTGCTGTTCTTTCCGGAGATGATTCTTTGACGCTTCCACTTATGGTTGCGGGGGCGGATGGTGTAATTTCTGTGGTGGGGAATGCGTTGCCCCAATTGTTTGGTCGTATGGTGCATGCTGTGCAGTTGGGTGATCTCGCCACGGCTCGGAGGATCCATCTTTCCTTTTTAGAACTGTACCAGCTACTCTTTGCCGAAAACAATCCTGCTGGAATTAAGGCGGCTCTGGCATCTTTAGGGCTATGCGAGAACAACTTGCGTCTGCCGCTTGTACCAGTTGGCGACGAGTTGTACACGCGCATTGCTTCGCGAATCGAGGTCCTAAGCCGAGATAAAGCGTTCTAGTTAATATCTTACTGTGTAGCTACTATGGTAAGGGCTAAGGGTTTTAGGTTCCTTCCGATATTTCTGCGTGGCCTTGCCATGGGTGCTGCCGAGGTCGTGCCTGGCGTCTCTGGAGGAACTATAGCGCTACTCGTTGGGGTGTATGAACGGCTCGTGGAATCGATCCGCACGCTTGGTTCATCTGCGATTAAGGAGTTGTTTGGTAGGGGCGGTATCTCAAGATTTTGGAAATTGATCGATGGGAATTTCCTTGTTTCGCTTGTCTTGGGGATGGGAGTCGCAATACTTTTATTTAGCCACCTCATCACCGTTTTACTCTCCGATTATCCTGTGCAGGTGTGGTCTGTGTTTATGGGTTTAACCGTGGCTTCCATTTTGCTCATTGCGCGAAGGGTTCGGTGGGGGACAGTTGCGGTATCAATGTTGGTACTGGGGATCGCGGCAGGCTATACGGTGTCTACTTCTAGCGTTGCGTCGCTGCCCGAGGGAGGCATTGGTCTATTTTTAGGCGGTGTGGTGTCTGTGTGCGCGATGATATTGCCTGGCATCTCGGGCAGTTTTATTTTGTTGCTGTTAGGGCGTTACCATGAGGTGATGGGTGCTGTAGCAGAACTGAATATCGCAAAGCTTTTCCCTTTTGCTTTAGGTGCTTTGGTGGGATTGCTGGCATTTTCGCACATCCTTTCGTGGTGTCTGAGGCGTTACCACAATAGAACCATTGCGCTACTAACGGGGTTTATGGCTGGGGCTATTGTGAAAGTATGGCCGTGGCGGGTGCAGATTGGCGAAGAGGTTGGAATAGACAGGGCTGTGTTGCCAGGGGCGTATGAAACGGTGCGCGGAGATGCCCACTTACTTACGTCGATTGTACTCATTGTGTTGGCGTGCGCGCTTGTGTTGGCATTAGGCTATCTGGAAAGCAGAAAGAAAGAGAACGTCTAAGTAGTTGATAAAGATATTAAAACGAGCAGTTCGCATCGCCATTCGCATACTCCTTGGTCTGTTGCTGCTTTTACTCCTTCTACTTGTTGCTGCCATCGTTTTCGAAAAGCGGTGGGGAGGTGCGGTGGTACGCCAGTGTATAAACGAGCTTAACAACTACCTGTGCGTACCCGTTACGATTAGCGGTGCGGAGTTTACGTTTTTCGATAATTTCCCTCATGCTAGTGTGCATTTGCACGATGTGGTCGTCCGGTCTGCGCATCCTGAGACGTTCGGTGATGATACGTTGCTCATCGCGCATAGTGTCTTTCTCGTGTTTAATCCGATGAAGCTTCTCCGTAAGGATTACACGATTAGCGCATGCCATACGCAGCAGGGATTCCTCTCTCTACGAACTGCAAGTAACGGAAAAAACAATTTTGACATTTTTCATCCGTCGTCAGAATCCGATACGCTGGCGACCTCTTTGCGTCTTAGCGTTAATCAATTTCGCCTTTCGCAGATGGCTTGCTCGTTTAATAGTGCTAAATCGAAGCTATCTGTTGATCTTTTCATCTCATCCTTAAATGCAAAATTGCGTATTGATGGTGCACACCAGCGGTTAGCGATTGGGGTCGAAGGTCTTATCAACGTACTGAGGCAAAGGGATTTCATTTATGCTCAGCGTCAGCATTTCGACTTAGCTGCCGATGTCTTGCGCGGCGGTAAGGGCTTTGAGGTTAGAAAGGGAGTGCTTACGATTGACCGTAGCCGACTTAACGTGATGGGAACTTACGATACGGAGTTGATGGATCTTAATCTTAGCGCGAAAGGAAATAATGTAAGTCTTATATCAGTTTTTGCTTTTGCGTCGCAGTTTAAATGGAGTTTTCCTCCGCAGCTGCGGATTCGCGGCGAAGTTAATGCTGCTTTGACGCTTAAAGGTACGTTGCGCAAGAGCAATGCGCTCGGCATTGAACTTCAGGTGAACGGAGAAAAGCTGGTTTGCGCGTACGACAACACAAAATTTTCGATAAATAGGATTGAAGCGAATTTTAGCAACGGTGAAAAATGTAATTTGGCTACTTCTACGCTGAATGTTGCAACGTGTAATCTCTCCGATGGGAAGTCGAGCGCCAATGTTCAGTTTTATCTGACCAATCTTGCGCGTCCTTCGATTTATTTAAGATGGGATGTACATCTATTCGAATCTGCTTTATTGCCGAAGGCGTTTGAATCGTGGGGGTTGCAGTACGCTGCATTGAATTCCAACGGTGAGTATGTGGCTACTTTTCCCGCGCTGGACAGCCTTCTTCCGCGAAAAGCCATCCTGCCTAAACTGCGGCTTGATGCCGATCTTTTGGGACTCGAAGCGACCGTCGCTCCGAACCTTAAATTTACGTCTACTGATATTGCGCTGACTGTTTTAGATTATGATATATCGAAAGGTTCGTTGAAAACGCTTGTGGAGGGGCAGCCGCTGGAAGTCTCTTTTAGTGCCTCTAATGCCTTGAGGCCCTTGGCTGGGGGTGGCCGTTGGACGGTCAGCGCCACGCTCGATAATTGTGATCTTGACAGGTTCTCTCTCATTAAGGGGGAGGGTAGTGACAGCATCCACCGGCAGCAAGCCAAGTTTAAACTTTGGGATTACGCAAAGAGTATTGAAGGGGATGTTTTTATAAATAAATCCACATGGCATCGTGAAAAGTTAGATTCGGTGCAGATGCGCTTCTCTGCGCGCCCCGACGAAATAAGCGTGAAGATAGGAAATGCAAATTTTTTGGGCGGCTCTACTCGCGGCCTTCTGACGATTTCCCAAGGTGTTGATAGCGCAAGTATCCTTTCAGCCGAGCTATACGAGCGGCAGCTCGATCTCACGCAGCTATTTAAGGGGTTTGGAAATTTCGGGCAGAGCGTGCTGAGGAGTGAAAATATACGGGGGAAGTTCTCGGGAAAATTGGCTTTACAAGTCCCTTTACGCGGCGGGGCGTTCGCAATGGATGATATTCAGGCGCAGATGAATGTGGCGGTTGAGGATGGTGCTTTAATCGATGTGCAACCATTGACTTATCTCTCTAAATTCATCTCGCTCGATGAGCTGATGAATCTTAGGTTCGCCACGCTGTACAATGCGATTTCTATACGTAATGGTAGGGTTATAATCCCAAGTATGCAGATTAATTCTTCGGCGATTAGCCTTTTTTCCTCGGGGGAACATCATTTTAATGGACGTTACGTGTATCGTGTGAAGGTCGGTTTGGGGGATATATTGTTCAATCGACTACGGACGAAAAAGCGCAGCATCGAGGAAAATGCTTTTTCCGACAGTGAGGAGCAAGCTAAGGTCTGGCTTTTCTTACTTATAGAGGGTGATGCTTCGAGTGCTTATGTGCGCTACGACTCTGAGGCTTTGGGTGCTTACATTCAGGAACGGGTTAATCTTGAGAAGGCCTCACTGCAAGAGGCATGGAACGAAACGCATGGGGCATCTTCTGGCGATTCTGTGCGTAGGGTAGAAAGAAGGAAGCAAAAGAATACGCCTGTGCTATGGCAGGATGATCCCTCGGCGCCACCGATTCCTGCGCGCGATACCGTGAAGGTTCCTGCGAAACCTAAAGTTCCTGCTCAGCCTCGGCCGCCGATAATATGGGATGAGTAGATGGGTGTGAAAACGATGAACGCATCTAGATGGTGCGCTCCTAGCATGTTTTTGCATTCGGGTATTTCCCTGTGGGTTTGCAGCGGGAAGGAGGTACTCTGCTGCTAGAAGAATGGAGACGGTGCATAAAATAGCCTTTCATAAGCAGTTTCTGGGGCTGTCCTATCTTTTAAGAGGTTGCGTCGAGAGATATAAGGCTTTTGCCCATTGAGTGTTTGCTCTGGGAACTTGGCAATGCTGCGATTTAAATGTATGCGAAGCCGCTGGGGTCTTGCGTAGGATTCATTGCGGGCATCGTGCCATCTGCGAGGGTTGCCCGTGCGGTGAGTTCTAGGCGTTACCCGCGGCGCGTCCACAAAAAAAATTGTATATTTGCCCCGGTGCCCGCGAGCGCCGCGCGAAGAAGGGAGAACCCTGCATGGCGAATACAAACCTAGCGGCCGCGAGGGCGGCCAAGAACGATGAGTTCTACACGCAGTACCACGACATCGAGGCGGAGATGAACGCCTACCTCGATTACGACGCGGACACCTTCCGCGACAAAACCGTCCTCCTGCCCTGCGACGACCCGGAGTGGAGCAGCTTCACGCGCTACTTCGCGGCGCGGTTCCGGGACCTCGGGCT
>JABCPG020000031.1 GCA_013333195.2 Bacteroidia bacterium | reverse complement strand
TCGTAGCGCATACTTAACGTCTCGATGTTCGAACCGCTCTTCTGAGAATAGTACCTGCTATTCATCAAGTTACGCCCCTCAACGTAAAACGTGAGCCGCGACTGTATTACGTCCACCTCCACCTCGGCATCAAGAAGATATATGGCGTTGGGGTGGGTTCGCTCGATTCCTACCTCTACGCGGTCAACCGAGATGCCAACGCGCGCCGGCCCAACATGGAGCTGCGTTTCTATAAATTGGGACATATCGTGGTGCGTAAATCTCATGCCCTGCGCATCTAGGCGCAGCATGGACCAGCTGGCACCCAGCTGCACATCAAGGACGCTTCGCACCCGGGTGCGTGTCACCAAACTGGCAAAGGCCTTACGGCTCCTCACATCAAGAGAGGCTCCATTAACATACTGGGCATATCGCCCCTGCGTTCCCTGCATCTCCACCCTCACGTTGGTCATAAGGGACGGGATGAAAAGGTCGCCTTTAACGCTTAGGTCGAGCATGTCGTTGCGTTTCCCCACCATCACGTAGGAGAAGGAACGGTTGGCCGTCACCACATTACGCAAGACGCTAGGGCGAGGGTTGAAATTGTATAGCAACGCCACTTCCGCCGTAAGGCGCGAGGTGGGCATTCCGTACGAGTAGAAAGCCAATGCGCTATGCCCGTAGTAGACTCTAAACAGCGGCTCGCCCTCGTACGAACCGCGAAAACTGGTGAGCACCGCGCGGGGTAAAAGGCCTAACAGCGTGGAATATGAAGCGTTGTACCCATAGGTAACTACCATTAAATGGGCACTTTTCGAGAGCTGCAACGTTAGCTGCTGCTCGGGGTAGTAAACTCAGCGTTTAAAGGCATTCGTACCACGATCGTCAAAAAACGTTGCATTGACAGCATGACCCAACACTAGGGCCAAGGCCTTGAAAGCCCCGTAGGTGTAGCTAATAGATCCCCCCGCGTAGGCATTGTACGTTTTCAGATCATACGCGGCGTCGGATGTCCAAAGGTCAGAAGCGCGCAGCCGCCGATAATCGTACGAAACGCCCAACCGCGCATCGCCCGTGAGGCCGCGATACGTAGGAGCGATATACACCCAGTTGGAACGCGCAAAATGGGAGATCTGATTGTAGCAAGCAGCAATGCCCTCATTGGTAGCAAGTCCTAAAGGGACACCCCCCACGGTTCTCGCCTCGTAGCGAGGATCGATCCATTGGCTCTGCCATTCAACGCCGCCACGTAGAAGCCCCAACGAATCAAAGCTGTGCGTGTACAGCACCGTATGATCCATCCGCTGCCACCTAGCCGCTAACACCTCCCGCAACTCGCCCGCCGCGTGCTCCCCCACAGAAGTACCCCTATCCCCGATAAGACTGTACCCGCCATCATACCGAACATCTGCATTCTCCCCCGCCTGCCCTTCAAGCGTTACCCTACCTCCACCCAAGTAGGTACGCAGTAGTCGCCGACTACTTTCGTGGCGGTACAGGGCCTGCCCATTGAACTCCCAATCGCTAATCAATTCGCTGGCATACAGATCGCGCTCAAACTGGCCGCCGCCGCTAACGTTCATCCTGAATTTGGATGAAGGAGTGTAAACCATACCCACCGAAAGCATGTGCGACATATTCTGGCGGCGCCGAGCATCATTCAGAGGGGCCTGCGCCCCCTGCATCCCCACGATGGGAGAAAGCCTCATCGCAACATCCCGCACACCGACCCTCGCAATATCTCCCCCGCTAATCCCCCGCAGCCCCTGCGGGGCCTGCCAAGCCGCCGCGCTGGCGGCCGGCGATACGCCAACCTGATTGCTATTCGCAAGCACATTAAACTGCAGGGCGTTAAACACACCTACCAACGAGAGCTGGGCATCGTGCACATTGCGATACCCATACCCTGCGCGCAGCGTTCCGATCAACTGGCCGCGCCCTCGCGCGAGCGCTAAATTCATTACAACCCTTTCACTCTGCCGATGGCGTCGTAGCAACCTGTTCTCCTCAAAGTGCTCGAGCACCTGCACCTCATGCACCGCGGTGGGATCCAGATTCTTAGTTAGCAGCTGATAATTTCTGCCAAACATATCAGCTCCCCCCACCATTACCTTTTCGACTTCGCGCCCGAGGTAGCGTATTTTCCCATCCTCCTCGACCTTCATCCCGGGCATTTTTTTAATTATCTCCTCAATACTCTTCTCACCGCCCTGGGCGAATGCGCCTACCCTAAATGCCACGGTGTCCCCCCGGCGGGACACCGACTTCTCCGCCTCTACGTGCACCTCCCTAATCTCCTCAAACCGGGAGTGGAGCAAGATATCACCCAAATTCATCTCTTCCCCAGATGCCCGCGTAAGGTCGATCTCCTGCATAAAATCCTCACGCCCTAAAGCGCGTACCTCCAACCGAACCACACGCGGACGCAGAACGCGAAACCTGAAGCTCCCGCGGCCATCCGTGGATAGGAAATCGAAAGGAATACTCTTTCCCACGTCAAAGAGCTGCACTTGAGCCCCCACGACAGGAACCTGCACAGAATCGATTACCCTCCCCCTAAGAATCACCGCCGCGCGCAGCACCGACGGCATAAGCGCGGCGAGCAATAATGACAGCGCAACCCGGAAATAAAGCTCCCTACTACTACTCAGAAACAGCACCCTTCGCCACCAAATCTTTGAAATTACGCTCCACGTCAGTCTCAATGCCCCCGTCAGAGTCGGCAACCGCAGTGACCTTTGCGCCACGCGGGGCCCTTGCCTGCGCCAAATCATTCTCATCCGCGGATTTGCTATCATGGTAGTACGCATAGACATCTATCGGGATGCGTTTCGCCCGTTTAGGGAACACCGCATCAGGGACCGTATGCCCCTCCTTGACCTCAATCCCCTCAAGCACGAAACGGAACACCCCGCCATGCCTTTCGCTCGCCTCAAGGATAAGCCCCGGCAGCCCATTAAATTTCCATGGGCCGAAGCTAACCGGGATTTCCGGCAAAAACCATACATCGTAATCGCGCCCCCTAAAAGAGCACCTTGCCCCCCGCGCCGTAAAATTGCCGAAGGCCTTTGTGCTGTCCGTCAGCTCCCACTCGATTTCGCGTAATGGCTCGTACGTCACGAACTCATACAGATTCGCCCCCCGCGGCCGGCGGGCGGGCGGGCGCCGGGCCGCCGCGGCCCGGGGCCGCGCGGGGGGCGCCGGCGCCGGCG
>JABCPG020000030.1 GCA_013333195.2 Bacteroidia bacterium | reverse complement strand
TCCCCGATAGGAATCGCCCACCAGCAACATTCGCCATCGGTAGGGTTAAGAATTTAGTAAAAACCTATGAGAATCAGCCTAGTATGGGTACCATAAACTTTGCACCAAAGTCGTACCAAACCCAATTATTAGCGGTGATAATTGGGTTTGATGCGACTTTGGTGCCTCTTTGGTGCGACCCTAGCGCTACGCTGAATTCACCGTGGCTGACCTCGCGTTGCGCCCTCGCGGCGAACTGCCGCCAACCGATTCCGCAGCGCGGTAAGCGGATAAACGCAAGCAAGATTTTTTGTTACCTTTGCACACTATATAGCAGGAAGAAATGGGGGTTATCAGTCCATTTGCGACACGCAAGCCACGCCAATTTGAGTTTAAAGCGCGCTACTACGACGCGCGTAAGGAGCGTATCAGGGCCATCGAGGAGGCCGCGCGCAGGGAGCGGGGTGAACACGTTGAAACCTCAGCCCGAATGGCGGGCACGCGCATGCAGCTAGCCTTCCACTCCGCACGCTCGAAAAGCGGGGCTCGCGCCCGACGCGCGCAGAGCCTCCGGACGTTGGCCATAGTGGGCGTACTAATGCTGGCGGTGTACGCGTACCTGAGTCTTTAACAACACGAACGGGGTCGATGTCGGACATTATAAACCTCCTCCCAGACAGCATAGCCAACCAGATTGCCGCTGGTGAAGTGGTGCAACGCCCCGCATCGGTTGTGAAGGAGCTGCTCGAGAACAGCATCGACGCGGGGGCATCTAGCGTTGAGCTGAACGTGTTCAACGCGGGTAAAACAGGGGTGCAGGTGGTGGACAACGGGCAAGGCATGTCAGGCACCGATGCCCGACTGTGCTTCGAGCGCCACGCAACCTCAAAGATTCACGATGCGAACGACCTGAACGCCATCGCCACCATGGGTTTTCGCGGGGAGGCCCTCGCATCCATCGCGGCGGTGGCAGAGGTGACGCTCATCACGCGCCGCCCCGCGGATGAGATGGGGACAAAGGTGACCCTAGCTGCCTCCAAGGTAATCGAACACGCCCCGACAGCCGCAGCGACGGGAACCAATTTTTTTGTACGCAACCTTTTTTTTAACGTGCCGGCGCGGCGTCGATTCCTAAAGAGCGATTCCGTCGAGCTGAAGCATATAGTGAGCGAATTCCAGCGGGTGGCCTTGGCAAACCCTCAGGTGGCGATGCGGCTAACGAACGATGGCGCATTGCTGTACGATTTGCACCCCGCCAACCGTCGCGAACGGATTCTCGACCTTTTCGGTAGAAAGCTCGACAAGCTCCTACTACCCATCACGGTACGCACCGATATCGCTTCCATTGAAGGTTTCATCGGCGCGCCATCGGCCGCACGGCGTAGGGCCGGCGAACAATTCCTTTTCGCCAATGCCCGCTACATGCGTAATCCCGCGCTGAGCCGTGCCATCTACTCGGCATTCGAAAAATTGATCGCTAGCGATCTGATGCCCATTTTCTTTATCTTTTTCACCGTTGACCCCGCCAGCATCGATGTCAACATACACCCGCAAAAGACGGAAATAAAATTTGAAAACGATCAGGTAATCTGGCATCTGCTCAACGCGGCGGTACGAGAGGTGCTTGGCAAAAGCAGCAGCACGCCCCAAATAGATTTCGACACTCCTATCCTTTCCACCGAAAACTTTTTTCCTCCCTCCTCCTTCTTTTCCATCACGGAGCAGGAGCGCGTTGAATCCGTAGACACAACTCCTTCTGCGCCGCATATACGGTACCCCGCGCCGCAAGGAGCGGGAGCAGGCGGGGCATTCACAGCCATTCCCTCCCAGATGAACCGCGAGGCCGACGCCCCGCCCTTCGACCTTCAGCTATCCGAAGGCCACACTTTCCAGATATTCAATCGCTACATCGTGACCCAGCTCCATTTCGGATTCGCGATTGTAGAGCAGCGCCGCGCGCATGCACGCGTACTCTACGAACAGCTCTGCGCCTCAGAGCCAAGCAGCACGGTGTCGCAGCGGTTAGCGGCTCCTCTCACCATACCCCTCACGCCGCTCCAACGGATTTCCCTACAGGCGCTGCGCCAGGAGCTATCGAAAATAGGGTTTGCCACCGAGCTTCCCGATGGGCAAACATTGGCCGTACACGCGGTGCCTCGCTGGCTGGAGGTGGGAAAGTGCACCGATTTAATCCTCCGCATCCTAGACGAAGGCGATACGCCCGCCGAATCGGCGCAGGCCCAAGCCTACGACTCCCACCTGCGGCACCTAGCATTTGCCAGCGCCATTACCTGGGGACAGCCCCTCTCACCGCTACAGCAGCAGTCGCTACTCCAGGATCTTTTTGCCTGCCAAGCCCCGGCCATCGATCCGCAGGGTGCACCCACGTACGTATTGCTGACCGATAAAAATGTAAACGACCTCTTCAAGGCCAGCACAATAACATAGAGATAAAAACATGCTTAACCTCACGAGCCCTTCCGATTTCATGCGGCGCACCCCGGTGATGAGCAATCTGATCGTCATCAACGTGGTAATGCTTCTGGCAACCTACACGGCCAGCCGCGTGTTTGACATAGATTTAGTGCAAATATTTGGGCTACACTACCCTGAGAGTGAATACTTTAGACCATGGCAGCTGGTGACCTACATGTTTATGCACTCGGGACTCTCCCACCTGTTTTTCAACATGTTCTCGCTGTGGATGTTCGGCCAAACGCTAGAGGTGGCCTTTGGCAGCAAGCGATTCCTATTTTACTACCTCTTCACGGGCCTTGGCGCCATGTCGCTCCATCTATTCGTGCTTTTCCTGGAGATTGCACCCATGCAGCGCGCCGCCAGCGAAGTCATTATGAACTACACGCCCGAGGCCTTTGGGGCATTCATGGACACCTATTTCCCCGGGCGGCTCAGCGTGCCGGCGAGCACAATCACCAATGCCACCACCGGGAGCGAAATCATCTACCGCTGCATCCATGGAATGATGGATGTTCCAACCGTCGGGGCATCCGGCGCGGTGTACGGCATCCTCCTGGCCTTCGGCGTGCTATTTCCAAACGTACGGATATTCCTTCTTTTCCCGCCTATCCCCCTCAAGGCGAAGTGGTTTGTCATTATTTTTGCGCTCATTGAAGTTTACCTTGGGTTTATGCAGCCCGGGAGCAGCGTAGCCCACTTCGCGCACGTCGGGGGCATGCTCTTCGGTTTTTTACTACTTCTACACTGGAAACGCAATGGAACCATTCGGCAGTATATCGAGTAAGATTAAAGTGTGGGCCCAGCGATACGGCTGCCCCCCAATGCTGCTGTGGCTTATAGGCATAAACCTAGCAGTATTTCTGCTCTACTCCATCATCGACAAGGGCATGCTGCTTTTCGGGCGACCCACGGACGTACCTTTCAGGCTGCTGGCCATGCCCACCAACTTCGAAAGGCTTCTGCACGCCCCTTGGACTCTACTCACCTCTACCTTTTTCCACGAGGGCCTATGGCACATCCTTTTCAATATGCTCTGGCTCTGGTTCTTCGGGCGGCTTTTCTCGCAATACTTCTCTTCCAACGACCTCCTTTTGGTATATCTGCTCGGGGGCGCAACGGGAAACCTGCTATGCATAGTTGCCTACGAAGTACTCCCCTACTTCCACAATGCGGCCGCCCATTCCTACATTCTCGGCGCCTCAGGGGCAGCAATGGCAATAATGCTAGCCACCGCGATGAAAGCGCCACGCGCTAAGGTGTATCTATGGGGCCTGCTCGGGCTCGAGGTACGTTACTTCGCGCTCATCATCGTTGCCATCGATTTCTTTAGCGTAGCCGGTGAAAACGCGGGAGGGCACATCGCCCACATCGGGGGCGCCCTCTTCGGCCTACTATACGGCCCCTTGCGACGCCGTGCGCATCTGGCGTTCCAAAAGCATTCCGCCCGCAAGCGCCCCTACGCGCCTCGCGCCTCTTGGCATGAAAGCATCCATACCCGGAAGCAGAGACGCGCGAAGAGCACGAATCGTACGGCACCCCAGGGCGCAACCGACGCGCGCGGCGATGGGGAAAGGCTAAAGGAAATACTCGAAAAGCTTTCTAAAGGAGGGTACGGCGCGCTGAGCACCGAGGAAAAAGAATTTTTATTCCGACGCAAAGGATGATGAGGTGGGTGAAACGTTTCGTGCGGATTACGGCCATTACGCTTAACGTAGCAGCCGCCGTGATGCTGTGGCTAAGCTACGCCTCGCCATTCGTAAATCCGGCGGATTTTTGGCTGCTGGCAATTTTCGGCGTCATTTATCCCCTACTCATTGCGCTTAACCTCCTTTTCCTAGTGCTGTGGATCATCCGTTGGAAATGGTACGCCATCATCTCAGGCGTAACGCTCATCATGGGACTTCCGCTGCTGCTTAACTTTTTTCGGTTTAAGCCTCCCTCACCCCCCTACACGGGGAAAAGGGATTTCACCATGATGAGCCTTAACGTCAATCTCTTCCGTCTATACGCCTGGAGCAAGCAGCCCCCCACCATGGATTCAATCGAAGCGATGGTCCATCGGCTTCGGGTTGATATTCTCTGCCTGCAAGAATTTTACACCGATCACGACCATTTTACGGAGGAAGACGCGCGCATTCTCTTCGGAGAGGGCGCGCACATACACTACATTTACCCACCATTCAACGGGGGAATAGGCATCGCCACCTTTTCGCGATACCCAATAGTGGGCGGCGGTGAGATCCATTTTGAGGGGTCAGCCAACGCCTCGATATTTACCGATGTGCTGATTGGTAGCGACACCATCAGGGTGTACAACAATCATCTCCAATCGTACCGGCTCAAAAGACGGAATCTTGAGTTCATCCAGAATTCCGACTATCGCAAGAAGGCGAACCCCATCCATGAGCTTCTCGATCTATTTACGCAGATACGCGGGGCGGTGGAAAAGCGTGCCGTGCAGGTGCTTCAGGTTCGGGCGCACATTGATCGATCGCCCTACCCGGTCATCGTGTGCGGCGATTTCAACGATTCCCCCATTTCTTTTACCTACAAAAAGATGCGTGGGGACCTGCAAGATGCATTCCAAGAGGCCGGCGATGGGTTTGGATCGACCTACAAGGATATATTCCCCTCGTTCCGCATCGACTACGCGCTGCACTCGGCCTCGCTCGTTGCGCTCGACTACACGGTGGTTCCAAGCAACTACTCCGACCACAAACCCATTCTTATCCCATTTAACATTAGGCACGATGAATGAAAAGAGAGGTCGCTACGCCCGCCGGGCGTGCATCGCATTTTCCTTGCTCATAATAGTAGCAACCAGCGTACGCTGCGGCTCGAAGAGCACCGAGCGCTACATTCAGTACGTCGGCAAGGCTCTAGGCACATACTACAGCATCACAGTGGCCGCGACGGCGGGCGACACCACGGCGCAACGCATCATTGACTCTACGCTCAACTCCGTAAATGCTATATTTTCGATCTACGACAGCGCCAGCACGATCTCCCGCTTTAACCGGACTTCGCAATACATCGTGCACGCAGAATTTGCCCGCCTACTCGCCGAATCGCAACGTATCAGCCTTCTTACCAATGGGGCCTACGATCCCACGGTAGGAGCGGTAGCGCGGCTCTGGGGATTTGGGGCAGCGCCCTTCGAAGGGATTGACACGGCCCAACTTGCAGCCGCGCACGGCTACACGGGGTATACCCTCCTGCGCGTGCATGGGGATACCGTGTTTAAGGCCCACCCCCGGGTGGAGCTAACGCTCAACGCGATGGCCAAAGGCTACGCGTCGGACCGCGTGGCCCTGTCGCTACGAGAACGAGGCTACCGCGCCGCGCTGGTGGAGGTGGGCGGAGAAATCGCAGCCTACGGCGAAAGCCCTCGCGGCGATGCGTGGCGAGTGGGCATCGATGCGCCTGAAAAAGGCCACATGCCCGGAGAAAAACTGATTAGCACCTTTACTCTCGATAGCGGCGGGGTGGCGACATCGGGTAATTACAGGGAGTACTTGGCAACAAAAAGCGGAGAATGGGGGCACACCATCGACCCGACCACGGGGCAGCCGGTACGCAACAAGCTCCTTAGCGCAACGGTCGTGGCGCCAACCTGCGCTGCCGCCGACGCTCTCGCCACCGCAATGATGGTTCTCGGGCCCAATAAGTCGATGGAACTTGTAGAAGGGATTGACGGCATCGAGTGCCTGCTCATCTACGAGAACGAAGGGAGACCCACGCAGTGGGCCTCTGCCGGCTTCCGCGATAAAGCGGAGGGGAAATAATGCGCGGAGTATAAAAAGCCGGTGGCGATACCCTCGCGGGGCACCGCCACCGGCAGAACGTCTTTTCGCGGATTAATTAAAACTGCACCCTCACCCTCTCCTCACGGCCCGACCGAAACACGACTACGTCAGCAGTGTCACCAGGCGTCAACCGGCTGATTTCGCCCTGCAATTCGGTGACCGTGTTCACCCTACGGCCGTTCACCGAGAGAATGATGTCATACACGCGAATGCCGGCCCTATCCGCGGGACCATTGGCGTAGACGCCCCCAACGATTACCCCGCGCGTGTCGCCATTGGCGAACTCCTCGGCGAGCTGCGAGTTCATGTTCATAATATTTACCCCGAGCACAACATGCCGCACCTCACCATACTTCCTAACGTCCTCAACAAACTTTGTCACTATCGATTCGGGAATACTAAACGCGTAGCCGGCAAATGCCCCGGTTGGTGAAGCGATAGCGGTGTTAATCCCCACGAGTCGCCCATCAAGATCGACCAGGGGTCCGCCGCTGTTACCCATATTCACCGCGGCGTCAACCTGAATGAGCGATTCGATGGAAACCTTACCGCTCTGCGTATTGATGTTCCGCGCGGTGGCGCTAACAATCCCTGCCGTAACCGTGGTTTCCAGATTGAATGGGTTGCCAATGGCGAGCACCCACTCCCCCACCCGCAGGCTGTCAGATTTTCCGAACTCAATGTAGGGCAACGGCCTGGGCGACTGAACCTTGAGCAGCGCCAAATCGGTGGCTGGGTCGCTAGCCACGGTCTTCGCCTCAAAGTTCCGCTTATCCGGTAGAGAAACCTCAATAGCCCTCGCATTCTTCACCACATGAAAATTGGTGACGATGTAACCGTCAGGGCTAATCAGTGCACCCGACCCCGAGAGCTGCACCTGCTGCTGCACGTTAGGCTGGGCCCCGAAAAAGAATTCAAGCAGCGTGCCTCGATAGGGGCTCTCCCTCTCCACCACCCCCACCACGCGTACATGCACAACAGCCGGGGAGGCTTTGGCAGCCGCATCAACGAAATAGGGCAAAGCCCCCGCATTTGCTGCCCGCGCTCCCGCAGGCACAGCCGCCCGGCGGATAATTTCGTTGTCCACGCACGTCGCCCCGCTCTTTCCCTCTCTCGACTGCATAGCGACGGCAGCATACCCGCCACCGACCCCACCTAGTAACGATAGCGCAATAACAGCCCACATGGGCATTCCCTTCATCTTAAGAACCATTTTTCAATCGTTTAACTGTTCACCCTCTAAATAAAAATCGCCCTCTGCCACACGCGTGGCTTCCCCAGAAAGCCAAATATTTTCGAAACCAGACATATCTGGGCGCATCGAAAAGGCTACCGTTAGCATTCCGCCTCGAGGGTGAAGTTCATACGCACCCGCCTTCTCCCCCCTAGCAAAGGCTATAGAGAGTGCCGTGGCCACAGCTCCGGTGCCACAGGCCAGCGTTTCGGCCTCTACCCCCCGCTCGAAGGTACGCAGATAGATTCGCTCCCCTCGACAGCAGTAGGCATTAACGTTTACCCCCCCATCATCGCGCATAACTTTCCAGCGGAGCGGCTCAGCCCAGGCGCGGAAGTCCTCACCATTTTCAAAACACGCCTCCGCGACGAAATGCGCGACGCCGGTATTCAGAATAAAACCATGAAGCTGCGCGTCGTAGCGCGGCAAATGCGCGTCGGGCATGTGAATAGATACGTCGCCCCCGGGCAGCACACGGCACCCCACCCTCCCCACGGGGGCATGTATCGTACCCTCCTCGCCGATCCACCCGCGCAACGCGGCGAAACGGGCCACGCAACGCGCGCCGTTCCCGCAAAAGGATGCCGGCGTACCATCGGAATTGTAGTACTCCATCGTCACCCCGCTCGGTGAGCAGGATGAAACGAGAATGACCCCATCGGCCCCGATGCCAAAATGCCTATCGCACATGCGTGCAATCAACTCTCGCCCCTGCCCCCCACGAAAGATTTCAGCGTGATTCCGAACGGTATCACGGTCAATAACCATGAAATCATTCCCGGCCCCCTGCATCTTCGTAAAATGTAATACCCTTTGCATACCCAACCGCATTTCAGCATAGAGAACGATAATCTCAAACTTTTGTTGGATGCCATGCGAAACAGGAGGTATTCAGCTCCCCAAACGCAGACGGCTAACGCGTTAACATGCATCGCTGGAACAGACATTTACCCATAAATAGAGCCAAAGCAATCAATCTTCTTCGCGCATTTCGTACCTTCGCAATCGAAGAGTTACCGTGCGAAAAGGGTGACCCTACACGTTGCCGGTACGACCCTAGAGGGCGAGCCTTCGCCCAGCCGTCCCATTAAAGGTTACGCGTCGTACCTGCATTGCGTAGGGCTTCCCGCAATCGCGGCACATTGGCAGGGGCAGCAATCATCCAAAGGGGCAAAAGGGGAGAGGCTAGAAATGCGAAACAGATTGATATTGATAGTATTAGTACTATCCGTAGGCGGTACGTGGTTAACTGCGAATGGACAGCCCAACCGCGGCTACACCACCAGGAGCAAGCGAGCCATAGAAAATTATAAGGAGGCGGTTACATCATTTGAACTTGGCGATTACGGCGCGGCGCTCAATAATCTATCGCGCGCCAAACGCGCGGATGGGCGCTTCATAGAGGCCTACCTACTCGAAGCCCAGGTGCATGAACAGCTGGGCAACTACACGAAGGCCTACGAACTAAATCTGGCAGCCCACGCCCTAGACACCGGCTACTTTGCGCTCACCCGTCTTTTCGCGGGTCGCTGCGCCTTAAAGGCAGGGATGCATGAGCAGGCCATCATGCAGCTCGAACGCTACCTAGGGCGTAGAGACGTTCCCCCATACCGCAAGATGCAGGCAGAGCAGATGCTTCGCAGCGCGCAGTTTGCCCGCTACGCGGTGTCGCACCCGATCCGAATAGCCCCGGAGCCACTTCCCCCCACGGTCAACAGCGTGCACGATGCCTACTTCCCTTCGCTGAGCGCGGATGAGCTGACGCTTACGTTCACAAAGCTCATGCCCCTCCCGGGAATGCCAATTTCCCGCAACCGCAACTACATGCAGGAGGACCTCTACATCGCGCACAGGGCATCAACGGACTCCGCGTGGGGCAAGGCAGAGGCTGTAGACTCCCCCGTGACGACCCCGGAAGCCAACGAAGGGGCGCAATCAATCACCGCGGATGGGAAACGCATGTATTTCACAAAATGCGAGGGGTACTGCAACATCTACTACTCCGATAAAAACAGCAAAGGGGAATGGTCCCAGCCACGGGCGCTGCCCTCACCCATAAATCTAGCGAAAAGTAGTGATAAGCAACCGTCGATTTCCTCAGATGGGCACACGCTCTACTTCGCCAGCAATCGGAGCGGCGGCCGGGGCGGATACGATCTTTGGCGCGCGACGCTAGACCCCATAAACGGTTGGACTAAGGTTGAAAACCTTGGCGATACGATTAATACCCCGGGCGATGAGCAGAGCCCCTTCATCCATTTTGATAACCAAACGCTATACTTCTCAAGCAACTGGCACCCGGGCATCGGCGCGCAGGACGTCTTCGTGAGCCGGCGCGTAAACAAAAAGGGATGGACGATTCCTAAGAATCTAGGATACCCGCTTAACACCCCCTACGATGACATTGGGCTCATTGTGTCCCCCCGAGCGCGCGATGCCTACCACGCCTCCAATCGGCGGAGCGAAATGGGTTTGGACCTATACACGTTTGAGATGCCCGATTCGTTGCGCCCCGTGGCCGTGTCGTACGTTAAGGCGCAGGTAGTCGACGCGAAAACGAGATACCCAATACCCGCGGAATGCCAGCTCATAGCGCTGTCCACGGGAGATACGCTAATGTCGCCCAATGCCGACGCGAACGGGGAGTTCCTCGTATGCCTCCCGATGGGCGAGCGGTACGGGCTATTCGCGTCGCACGAGGGGTACCTAGACTATTCAGAGCATTTCGACTTTAAAAAGTTCCACAATGCCACAGCCCCCCTCGAGCTGCACTTCGCGATGACCCCGATTGCTGTGGGGAATACGATTACGCTTCGCAATGTTTTCTTCGAACTAAATTCAGACTCGCTGGCGCGGGAGTCGTACCATGAGCTGAACCGGCTAGTATCGACCATGCGACGCTACCCTAAGATGAGGGTCCAAATTGAAGGGCATACGGATAATTCCGGCACACCGAGCTACAATCTGGAGCTATCCAAACGTAGGGCAATAAGCGTAAGGGTCTACCTTTCCAACGCGGGCATAGCCACAGAGCGCATTGAGTGCGTGGGGTTCGGCCAGACACGCCCCGCCGCCGACAACACCACCGAGGCTGGGCGCGCAGCCAACCGAAGAACAGAATGCAGAATCATTGCGCTTTAGGGTAACACAGCACGTAGCAACAAAACAAAAGCTACGCTTCGCCTGACAATGGAAACCCGACAGGAAATGTTGCGCTGAGAAACGCACGAAAGCGACCGCCTTCTCCATGCACCCATCCAGAAGAAGCGGAGGAAGAGGGATTCGAACCCCCGGAACATTGCTGTTCAACGGTTTTCAAGACCGCCGCATTCGACCACTCTGCCATTCCTCCGAGGGCAAAGGTACGTTTTTTTTGTAATTCCGTACGCACGCTGCCCGCAATCTTCAAAAAACGATGCGGAGACAACGCGTAGCGCAACGCAACGTATTGATAAAAAAAGTAACTTCGCGATGTGGCGACTATTGGTTGAAAGGAATCGAAACAGCATGGACGGGAACATCACACTCCTTACGCAGGGCGTTGCGGTGGGGATACTGGCCTCCATACCGCTAGGACCCATCGGTGTGCTATGCATCCAGCAGACCATAAACTACGGTCGCCGCACGGGTTTCGCCAGCGGGTACGGCGCAGCCCTGGCGGATACGATATTCGCAACGATCTCCGCGTGGGGGCTATCCTTCATCATCGAATACATTCGTAGCTACCAATCTGGATTTGAAATTTTTGGAGGTATCATTATCCTCATCATGGGGATAGCCATCAATCGGCGCGACCCCGTCCTCACCTACCGAAAGCGGGGAGAGACGAAGCGTAAACCGTGGCAGAACGTTGTATACACAATGCTCTTAACGCTGACCAACCCGCTGGCCATTTTCCTTTTTTTAGCCCTAATGACCACGTTCGGGCTAGCGGTGGATCCTAGTAATCCGAAGGATATCACCATGGTAGTCGCTGGGGTGCACGTGGGCTGCACGCTATGGTGGTTCGGCCTGACCTATGGGGTGAGCCACCTACGCTCGCTGTTCCGTTTGCGCCGGCTATGGTGGTTCAACAAGACTAGCGGCATCGTGATAGCATGCTTCGGGGGTAGCGCGGTGCTACACGGTCTCTACATGCTGCTCATTGCGCACGTGCGGTAATAGCAAGGCGCGTGGAACGCACGCCACGCCGCGTAGGAGCTTAAAAGGATCTCTCCCCGGCGATATCGGAGAGGAAGAAGGACACCACGCCACTCGGAGAGCCATATATTCCCTGCGCGACCATCAACTTGACAATGGCAGCTTCGTATGTCATATCGCCGCCATCGAGGACTCCGGTACCCGCGAGCGAAATCCCGGCATCGTAGGTTTTCATATCGACACCATCCGCAGCGCATTGCGTCACATTGACCACAACAACCCCCCGCTGGATAGCCTCGGCAATGGGGTCCAAAAACTCTTTCCGGGCGGGGGCATTCCCAGCCCCATACGTCTCAATGACTACGCCGCGCAAATCGGCGAGGGCCAGCACCGCCTCAATCATTTTAAAGGAGATACCGGGGAAAAGTTTAATCGAGGCAACGTGCGTATCAAACTTTTTATACGCCATCCATGGGCCGCACCGCGGACGGCGTATGTACCTCTCATTGTAACGAATGTGAATGCCAGCCTCGGCGAGATAGGGGTAATTGAAACTCCGAAAAGCATCAAACCTCGCGGCTCCGAATTTCGAGGCGCGGTTACCTCTCATCAATTTGTGGTTGAAGTACACCGAGACTTCGGGCACAACGGGCCGCCCGGCCTCCTGCTGGGCAGCCACCTCAATAGCCCCCAGCAAATTCTCTTTACCATCCGTGCGCACCGCGCCAATAGGCAGCTGCGACCCTGTGAGCACCACCGGTTTGGCCAGCGCGGGAAGCATAAAACTCAGGGCACTAGCCGTATACGCCATGGTATCGGTACCATGTAGAATCACAAAACCATCGAATTCATCGTAGCGGGCCTCCAGTAGCTCAACCAGCCGAGCCCAAAATTCGGGCTCAATCTGCGATGAATCAACGAGCGGAAAAACCGATTCCGTGCAGATGGTAAAACCAAACTTTTCGACCTCAGGAACCTCACTGGCAATCTGTTCGAAATTGAATGGGGCCAGCGCCCCCGTGAGGGGATTCTCCTTCATACCGATAGTGCCACCCGTATAGATGAGAAGGAGCGAACGATTGGTATTCATGCGAAAAAAGTAGTTTGTCAATCACCACTGGAATAGGTCTGCCGCGGCCTGGGTAGTCAACGTGGAGATAGCTTCCAAGGGTATACCCCGCGACGCGGCCAGATGCGCGGCGGTATCCACCAAAAAGGCGGGTTCGTTCCTCTTACCGCGATGCGGAGAGGGCGCGAGGTAAGGGCAATCCGTCTCCATAACAGCCCGCGCGAAATCGATCGCGGCGATAAGCCTAGGGGAAAAACCATTCCTATACGTAGCAATGCCGCCCAACCCGACCCACGTATTGCCGCGCGCCATGGCCCTCCGGTACTGCTCCTCAGAGCCGTTGAACGCGTGGAGGACCACGCGCAGCGAGCGCATACGAGGGGTTTCGATAAGCGTGAGCACCTCGTCGATGGCATTTCTCGCATGAACCAACAACGCGAGGTCACGCTCCAGCGCCCATTCCATCTGGACGCGCAGCGCATTCTGCTGCTCGGTGAAGGAAGAGGTGTCCCAGTAAAGGTCCAACCCCACCTCCCCAATCGCCACAACCCCTTCCCGATCAAGCGAGACCTTCAAATGGTTCAACGACTCCAACCAATCGGCATTCACGCTCGTAGGGTGCAATCCCACGGCGCAGCGGAAGACATCCGGGTGACCCTGATACAGGGAAAAAAGTAGAGGCAAAGACTCGACATCGATATTGGGAAGCACGATGCGGTGCACGCCCCTTCCCCTTGCCCGCATCAGCGTGGCATCAAAATCCTCACGGAACGCATCATCGAAAAGATGAGCATGGGTATCCACCCACACAAGCCGTAAATCCTCTTGCCCCATCACCCCCCGCGCCGGATTAGTTCCAGAATGCTATCCAACTCCTTCGCGAATCGGTTATCGATATCTTTAGCATCCCTAACCACCTTGCAGGAATGCATAACCGTCGCATGATTCTTTGCACCGATGTTAGCCCCGATATTGGAGGTCGAAAGCGTTGTTAACTCCCGCGCGCAATACATGGCAACCTGACGCGCACGCACGATTTCACGCTTGCGGCAATTGCTTAGCATCTCATCAACCGATATGCCGTAAAAATCGGCCACAACCTTTCGGATAGCCTTTATGGTGGGATCTTTCTTCGCGCTGACCGCCACCCGCTCGCTAACGATTTTCTTCGCCAAATCGAGCGAGAGTGCCTTCGATGGCGAAGGGTCCATCACCGCGTAGGCCATTAAGGAATTAAGGACAAACTGAATCTCACGCACGTCCTGCGTGGCCTGCTCCGCGATATACTCCAACACGCCGTCCTCAAGGGTTGCGACGCCGCACGAGAGGCACATCTGGCGGAGTATGGCCAACCGGGTATCGTAGTCAGGTTTCTCAATTTTCGCCGAATTCCCGCACTTGAATCTCGAGAGCAGATCCTTGCGAATGCCGCTCATCTCAACCGGTTGCTGGTTAGAGGTAAAGATTAGGTGCGCGCCGCGCGAAACCAACTGGTTGTACAACGAGAAAAAGATGTCTTGCGACCCTTTACGCGCGGTGAACTCGTGCACATCATCGACAATCAAGACATCAAAGCTCTGGTAGAAGGCAATAAACTGCAGGATGGTGTTATCGTGGTACGCCCTCGAATATCGATTGATAAAATCGAGCGTATCGAGAAAGAGCACCGCTTTATTGGGGTAACGCTCACGCACCGCGATGCCAATGGCCTGCGCTAGATGCGTTTTACCCACACCGGTGGAGCCATATATTATGAAAGGGTTGTACGACCTGAGGTTCTCAAAGTTGTTAACCAGAAGCATTGCATTCTGCTTAGCGAGACGATTGCAATCCCCTTCGACGAAGCTATCAAAATTGAACTGCGCCTTCAACCCGCTATCCACCTGCGTAAGATGGCTTTTAGGTTTTCCAATCGGGCTACCCATTCCCACAGCGGCCTGCGGAGATGCGTCGAGCACATTTACTGTTTGCATACCCGCGTACTGCTGCGGCTCAAACTTCTCCGTGCGAGGGGCAATGCCGCTGCTCACATCCTGAATGCTCTCGTCGCTATACACGTAGTACAGCTGCACATCGGGGCGGAAATACTGCCGAAGGAGCGGGAAGATAATCGACGAGTAGTGGCTCTCTATCTCATTCTTATACACCTCCCCGGGCACAGACAGATAGAAGTCGCGGCCGGAAATTTTCACTGCCCTAATGGGTACAAACCAATTCGCAAACGCATCGGGGGGTACACTCCCACGAAGCCCCTCCATGCACTTGGCCCAAATTGCATCTACATCAACGTTCATAGCAGCGAAAAGACACCCTAAAGCGGTAGCAGATCCACGTACCACCCGACAGAGCTACAGCGCAAAGTTGGACAAAACTCCCTCGCTTTCCAAAAAAACTTGCTAGGCCTCGCGCGCACCATCCGTTAATCACGTAGCTATCAAAGAAGTTATGTCAATAAAAATCACCCGTTAAGATGGGATACTACAGTGGGTAGCAGCGATGCGATGGCCAATGCCATCATTTTCTTCCGCGCGCAAGAACGCGACGCGCATTGGGGAACAAATAGCGCATCGCGCAAAACATGCCTAACCGATTCAACAAAAAAAGGGTAAATTCGCGCCGAACTAGTTAGATAGCGCGATGGAATTAAAAGAGGTATACACAGTGGTTGGAAAGCCGGGGCTGTAT
Organism: Bacteroidia bacterium; assembly: GCA_013333195.2. Lineage (GTDB taxonomy): Bacteria > Bacteroidota > Bacteroidia > Bacteroidales > CAJPTX01 > Bacteroides_D. The sequence goes on along the minus strand of JABCPG020000030.1, from coordinate 1,802 downwards.
CGCTACGTGGCGAATGCACCGCATGGGATTATCATGGAATCCCTGCTTGACAAGAAGCGTTTACGGGTAGACATGTCGGCGAACGTGAGCACCCTGGCCGAGATTGCCATATACACCAGCGAGGGGGAATTCCCGCTGTGGAAAGTGCTCAACGCCATGCGAACCTACCAGAAAGAGATATACGCCATTGGCAAAACAACCACAAAACAGGAGGTCGTCGATCTCTTTGCAAAAATAGTTCCGAACTACGATACCGAACGGGTATACGAGAGCAACATGCGTAAAGTGATGAAATGGTACACGATACTCAGTGACAATGGCATGGATGACTTCACCACTGAGAGTCGCGATGAAGGCAAAGACGCCAAAGCCGATCGGCAGGAGTCGCCCAACGAATAAAACAACCAAAGAGTATCAGAGGAACAACGACTAACAATCAATAGACAAAAATGATCACAACTCTTTCAGCCACAGCGACAGACGTGCCAGGGTGGCTACTTCTGCCCTTCGTGCTGATGCTACTTACGATTGCATTGGCACCCGTCCTTTTCGAAAGATTTTGGGAAGAAAATAGGAACAAGCTAATCGTGGCCCTAGCCATCGGTATCCCTACGGCCGGCATACTATTCTACAGGGGATTAGGCGAGAATTTAGTGCACACGATGCTCATAGACTACATCCCATTCATCATACTGCTCGGGGGTCTATTCGCGGTCACCGGCGGCATACGAATAACGGGAGACCTAAGGGCGAATCCAGCGGTCAACACGGCATTCCTAGGCATCGGCGCAATACTCGCCTCGATCATGGGGACTACCGGCGCGGCCATGCTGCTCATACGCCCCCTCATGGAGACCAACGCGGAGCGTAAACACAAAACGCATACTATCCTCTTTTTTATCGCCGCGGTGGCCAACTGCGGTGGTATCCTTACGCCGCTCGGTGATCCCCCTCTATTTCTACTCTACCTGCGCGGGGCTCACTTCTCCTGGTTTCTACACATGCTCCCGGAGTGGGCAACGATCAACGCGATCCTACTCTTGGTTTACTACCTAATGGACTGCAGAAGCTACAAGCGTGAATCCCTCGCAGATCTCCGAAACGATCGAACCGAGCGCACCGCACTGAAGGTGAGCGGAACTATCAACTTCCTATGGCTTTTGGGCATCGTGCTGGCAGTGGCTTTCGTAAATGAGCAATATATCCCATCCATGGGAGGCGAGGGCATAACAATCGCGAAGTTCTACCGAGAATTCGTTATCGTGCTCATGATCGTGCTTTCGCTCCTTACCACCCCCAAGGGGCTCCGAACAGCGAATAGGTTCACGTGGCACCCCATACTGGAAGTGGCGTACCTCTTCATCGGAATATTCATCACGATGACTCCCGCGCTGCTGTTCCTCACGCAGCACGCCCCGACATTAGGCCTAACCTCACCCAAACACTTTTTCTTCGCCACGGGGGCGCTGTCGGGATTCCTAGACAATGCTCCTACCGCGCTAGCTTTCTACTCCGTGGCGCAGGGCCTCCCTGAGGCGGCCCCAATAGTGGCGGGAGTCAATGAACTACTCCTGACGGCCATTTCGCTCGGTGCTGTGCTGTTCGGGGCAATGACCTACATTGGGAATGGTCCCAACTTCATGGTAAAGGCCATCGCTGAGGAAAATGGCATTAAAATGCCGTCATTCTTCCGGTATATGACCCACTTCTCGCTTATAATATTGCTACCTATATATATTCTGGTGGCTATAATATTCCTGTAGGCGAGCCTAGTTTCACAGCGTGAAGTAAGAAGGGGGTGT
>JABCPG020000029.1 GCA_013333195.2 Bacteroidia bacterium | reverse complement strand
GCGATGCAATAAAAAGTACTCATGGGAGTACCTCTGCGCAAAAACCCCAGCGCTACTAAACATAATTTTAGCAATGCGAAGTAGAGTGCTGTGCGCGCGAAGCCCCTCTTGCGGCGAGAGGGCCAAGGCGTATTTCACTGTAAAATACTCGTACTGGCAAAATTGGTGATGAAGGTTTAACCGTTGGAAAAGGACGAACGCAAGGGGCATTGCATGGCTCCATCGTCGGTAGGCAGCCCTAAATGAATCGAACGTAAGCGGAACATCGGGAAGGAGAGCCATGAATAGTGCCTGCATGATCGGCAGCGAACGGAGATTACAACTAGGGTAGTAATCCCGAAGGGAAAGCGCAATATTAATCAGGTCAATAATGACACCCTCATCCCTCGATGACGCGTGGGGCTGCCGCGACATATATTCGTTGGCAAATTGAAACGCCCGCTTAACATACAGCATCGACGCGTTGAAATAGTCAACCGAAAGCGATCCAACCAGATCATCGCCTTTGAGGTCGTAGGGCGAACTCTTGTAATGCCTAACGGCAGCGCGAAGATATTCGAGAAAGCTGCGGGATGTGAAGCGGGGAGTTCCGTGCATATCCACATCGTACCAATCAATCCGGTAGGCTTCCGAAAGCGCGGTTGCAGTGACAAAGTAGTCCCGCTGAATCCTATCCGCCACGGCGGGGAAACTGAAAGGCGTGTTGCTAAAGCTGCACAGCAGATCTACAAACGAAAAGGTGGTATCCCAGAGGTCCTTCCCCTGCAAGACGCCGCGTTCCTCTTCGATGGGCAAACGGAACGCAGCGCAGTGCTGACGCAACCAATGGAAAGCCTGCACGCCCCAAGGAGAAAAACCGAAGCGCAGCGTCAGATTGTCCTTCCAGAGCGAGAGATCCATGACCACCCCCCCTTCGCGCGCGGATAATCCGTCAGCATCGTTGGTGAAATTAAAACGGATCAATCCTTTAGCAAACGGTAGCACTATCGGTTCGTGCAGATGCGCGGCCACAGGATAGTGGAGTATAAAAGTGGGATAAATGTAAAAGCGACCGTGACTGGGGGCGTAAAGGTAGAGCGGTGTGAAATCTATAAATGGCAGCGATTCGAAGGCAGCGCCATACGCAACAAAATCCTTAGCGGAGGTGCCAACGCCTTCTGCCGCGCAGGGCACGAAACGCAATCGGCGCGTATGGTACGGGTTCAGCGCGTAGAGCAACCGCATGGCGTAATAGTAGCTTTCCAAGGCCTTCACACCATCATACGCAAAGGGATTAGCACTCTCCTTACGAACCGTTGCGCGGCGAAATAGCCCTCCCCGCCGCAAGGATTTATGGTAGTTTAGCAACAAACTAAAGACCATGCGTTCAGGATCATCCTCCGTACGCTTCTCCCGCGTAAGCCTTTTCATCGTCGTAGACAAACTCGCAACCGCGCTACCAATAGACGATGCCACGGGCGGAAAAGAAGAATCTGAAGCCATAAAAAATCACATTTTAAATGAAAACCCCAACACGCACAGAGTTTGCCGCAAAAATAGTGAAAAATGCGACTGTAACCGGTTGCACCCGCAAGGAGAAAGCGTCTCAGGGGAGTTCAGGTAGCGCGCGAAGCAAATGCAAATTCCTCTTTCCAAGGAATCATACCGCCCGGCCGGCCCCATAAAGACTAGCCCACGCGCAGCCTCCCCAAAATAGAGTATACCTTCTACCAACGGCTGGTAACCCATGAAAGCGTTCAAAAGCGTAACGCCCCGTCGTACCGAAAAGGCCCCAAACCTTCATGCGCACGAAATCCAGCAGCGTAAAAGCGATTAAAGCAAAGGGACTAGGACACCTTTGACTATATCAAAAGTTGCATCAAAGCGGCATCAAACCCAATTATTGCCGTCAATAATTGGGTTTGATGCCTTGGATGTACGAAGATGGATGCAGACTGAAAGGACAAAAGAGTATCGCACGAATAGGCAGAACCGCCACGATTCGAATATTGCAGCGCGCCATGGTGCCTGGCACTAGAAGCGCCTGCCGCAGAAGGAGGCTGCCAGCGAAAGCAACCCGCGAATGCGCGCAGCGGCGAACGTCAGCACCATCCCGAAAATGGATCGCACGCCATCCATAAACCACGCCACAAAACACGCAGCAGGTAATAAAATAGTAAACAATACATTTAGAAACGCAGATACCCCAACCCGCGGGAACGAGCACGAAAAAGCGCGGAGCGCATAAAAAAAGAGAAGCCTGTTTAAGAATAAATGCGCTACCTTTGCCCCGTGAAAAGGCAAAAAATAGCGTTGAGTAGATATGGCGTATAGGTTGCGCGAGGCTATCAAGGAAGTGCCCGGGATGCGATATGTAGTCGACAATTGGCCGGTACACTCCGGCCCGGGGCTGCGTGCGATCGCAGAGGTGGAAATGCGCCATGATGCCACAGCCCTCAATGCTGAGTACGGGCATATAGAAGAAACCATATCAACGTTTTACAGCCGGCGCGGCGCGTCCCAGCGCGAACTGCTCGAGGCGCGATTATGCCAGGTTCAAGACGTGCAGGGTAGCCTTTCCTGCCTACGCGGCGGCGCGGTGCGCGATGATATAGAACTATTTGAGATTAAAAGCTTCGCGCTGCGCGCCATGGATATACGTGCTCAATTACAGGCGCTTAGCTTTCAGTGCGTCGAGCTCCCCGATTTGGATGGGGCTATTGCTGTGCTGGACCCGACCGGGAAGCGTATTCCCCATTTCTACATCTACGATGAGTACAGCGATGAACTCCGGGATGCGCGGGCGGCGCTCACGCAAATGCAGCGTAGCAAGACCGACGAAGAGAGCATAGAGCAGCAGCGTTTGCACTGCGTGGAGATTGAAGATGCCGTACGGCGAGCGCTCACGCGCCGGCTACAGCCCTACGTAGATGTTCTCCAGCAAGCGCACATAGCCGTAGCCGAACTCGATTTGCTACTCGGCAAGGCATGGATGGCCAACGCGCTGGAGCTAACGCGCCCCGCGCTAGGGGGAAACGCGCTGAGCCTACAGGGCCTACAGCATCCGGAGGTAGCGGCAAAACTGGCCGATCGCAAGCTAGCGTTTCAACGGGTAGACGTGGCGCTGGTAGAAGGGGTAACGGTTGTGACGGGTGCAAATATGGCGGGCAAGAGCGTACTGCTGCAGAGCATACAGCTCGCGCAGCACATGGCCCAATTTGGGCTATTCGTGGCAGCCCGCGAAGCCAAGATTCCTCTGGTAGAAGAGGTGTTAACCTCCATGGGTGATGGGCAGGACCATCGTGAAGGACTCTCATCCTTTGGGGCAGAAATGCTGAGAATCAATGGGATAGTAATGGCCTCCAAGATGGGTAAACCGCTGCTCGTGCTAATCGATGAGCTAGCGCGCACGACGAACCCCACGGAGGGGCGTGCCATCGTGTGCGGGGTGGTGGAACTCCTTGAATCGCGCAGGATTCGCACGGTTGTCACCACGCATTACAGCGGTGTAAACGTGCCTTGCAAGCATCTCAAGGTGCGGGGCTTCCAAAAAGATAGGGTAGAGGGCGCGCTGGGTATCAGCAACATCAATCGCTACATCGACTACTCACTTGAAGAGGATTCCGAGGGCGCAGTGCCCCAAGAGGCACTGCCGATCGCGGAGCTCCTAGGGGTAGACCCCGAATTGCTTGAGTGCTGCCGCGCGCATCTTGCCCCATCCGATACGTAAATCGCTTGCAGCGAGTGGCTAGCTGTACAATCTAAAAAAAAACTCAGCGCAAATAGGAATCGAAAGCAGAACGAGATATGATGGAAGACGTACTAACATTTCTACAGGGGAATCCCACCTTTTCGCTATTTTTGATAATAGCCGCCGGCTTTATCGTTGGGAATATTAAAATCAAGGGATTCTCATTCGATGTGTCGGCAGTGATTTTTGTCGCTCTTCTCTTTGGCCACTTCGGGGTGCAGGTGCCATCGATAGTGCAATCGATCGGCCTAGTAATCTTTATCTTCACCGTAGGCATCCAGGCCGGCCCAGGATTCGTGGATGCCTTTAGGAAAAAGGGACGAAAGTACGTGACCTTCGCTGCGCTGCTAGTGCTCTCCGCGCTGGTGGCAGCCATCGTGCTGATGTATATCTTCGGTGTGCATTCTGACATGATTGCCGGCATTATCACGGGCTCACTCACGAGCACCCCAGGCCTATCCGTGGCCATCGAGACCACCAACTCTCCCAACGCCTCAATAGGCTACGGGGTGGCGTACCCCTTCGGCGTAATCGGCGTTGTGCTATTTGTGAAATTACTGCCGAAGCTTCTACGCATAGATGTAAACGAGGCGTTCCGCCAATTCAAGTCTGCCGACGATGCGAAAACCGAAGAGGTAATCGCGCGTGATTTCATTGTAGAAAATGAGACGATATGCGGTAAAACGCTGAGAGATATTGATTTACGACGCATGACGGGATGCACAGTGAGCCGTATCCAAAAAGGGGAAGAGGTGGAAATGGCCTCCCCCGACACCCGGCTGGAAGCTGGGGACGTAGTCAGAGCGGTGGGCACCCAGCACGATCTCGAACAGATGGAGCTAGTCATTGGAAGCCACACAGAAAAACCGATGCTCCTTAAGTCGGACTTCATAATTCAAACTGTGCTTGTCACCAATAAAAGCATCGTAAATCAACCGATTAGCAAGATACAGGTGCGCAATGGATGCAACGCAGTGGTGACGCGGATACGCCGCGCGGGGATAGATTTCACGGCGCAACCGTCAACGACGCTCAAATTTGGCGATAAGCTGACCATCGGATGCCGCAAGGAGGATTTCGAAAAGATCGCCCACACGTTGGGCAATAATTCGCGGGCGCTTTCAGATACCGATTTTTTACCGGTAGCACTGGGCATCACATTGGGAATACTGGTAGGCAAAGTCGTATTGGCCTTCGGCAATGCTCTGGAAATGAATTTAGGCATCACCGGGGGAGTGCTCATCACGGCGCTCGTGCTCAGCAATATAGGGCGTACAGGCCCAATCGTATGGACAATGAGCAGCGCGGCCAATAATCTGCTACGGCAGCTAGGGTTGCTATTCTTTCTGGCGGGCGTGGGCACGAGCGCCGGGCAAAACTTGGTGAGCACCATCACGCAGTCGGGCGTAACGCTCATACTGGTTGGAGCAATAATCACCCTGGTGCCACTTGTAGTTTCGATATTTCTAAACAGATGGTTCTTTAAACTCTCTATATTCGAGCTATTCGGGGTACTCACCGGGGGGATGACAAGCACCCCCGGCCTGGCAGCGTGCAGCTCCATGGCGCAGGATGAAACCCCGAGCATGGTGTACGCCACAGTGTATCCCATCGCGATGGTATCGCTGCTCATAGCGGTTAAGATCCTTGCCTCGCTGCCGATGTAATGCCTAAAGTAGAGAGAAAACGGAGCGTAAACGTAAGGCTATGAAAGGAGAAACGATGCGGACAGGCGAGATAGTAATCATCGTGGGCGGGGGAGGGCGGGAGCACGCCCTTGGGCGACGCTTGAAAAACGAATTAGGGGTGAAAGAGGTGCACGCCTGGCCCGGTAACGCCGGCATGGCCGAGGATGGCATACTGTGCCACATGGCAGCAAGCGCGCTGGACTTTGAGGGGATAGGAAGGCTCGCGACGGCAATCGGGGCCAAGATGGTTATCGTTGGGCCGGAAGCCCCCCTGGTGGAGGGAATCGCGGATTATTTTAAAGGGCAGGAAAGCCTACGCGACGTATTCGTAGTGGGACCAACGCGAGTAGGGGCGCAGCTAGAAGGAAGCAAGTCATTTGCCAAGGCCTTTATGCTACGCCACGGCATCCCCACGGCGCGCTACAAAAGTTTTGAGGCATCGCAGGCGGGGGAGGCGGCACGTTTCTTAGCGGATATGCACGCACCGTACGTAATTAAGGCGGACGGACTCGCGGCGGGAAAGGGCGTGGCCATATGCGCGACCCGCGAAGAGGCCGAAGCGACCCTGCGGAGCTTTTTTGGCGGAAAGTTTGCAGCGGCAAGCCAACGCGTAGTGATTGAAGAATTCTTGGAGGGAAAGGAGCTGTCGGTGTTCATCGTGACGGATGGGCAAGGGGGATATGTGATGCTCCCCGAGGCGAAGGACTATAAACGGATTGGCAACGGGGATACCGGCGCGAATACGGGGGGCATGGGGTCCGTTTCCCCGGTGCCATTCGCCGACGACGCATTCATGCGGCGGGTAACGCTAGAAGTTGTCGAACCAACGCTAGCGGGCCTTCGCGCCGATGGAATAGAGTACGAAGGTTTCTTGTTTTTTGGTCTGATTCGTCTGCGCGATGGCTCTCCCTACGTAATCGAATATAACGCCCGTCTGGGGGACCCGGAAACGCAGGTTGTACTGCCGCGCCTCGATGAATCGTTGCTTGATATACTCATCGCGATGAAGGACAAAAAGCTTGGGCGACGCAGCGCGAGATGTACAGGTAAAGCGTGCGTGTCGGTCACACTCGCGGCAGCGGGGTATCCCGAGGCGCCGAAAAAGGGAATGCCCATAACGCTGGATCGCGCGTTGCTCCCCGCGGAGAGCCACGTGATATATTCTGGCGTCGCTTCCAACGGCTCAGGAGTGCTCGTAGCAAACGGGGGGCGAGTCCTATCGGCGTGCGGCGAGGGAGAAACCATCCTTAAAGCCAAAGAGAATGCGTATAGGGCCGCGGAAGCCGTACATTTTGCGGAAAAGTACATGCGTAATGATATTACGCTTGACGTGATATAAGATATAGCTCACAACGTGGGGTTGCTAAAATTCTTTTTGCGACAGCGTTACGCTCCACTGCTCGCCATATACAGCATTGTGATAGCGACTTTGGGGATGCGTTTGTACACAGTAGACTGCGGTGCCATCGACTCCGCGGAGACGGTGCAAACCCCGCTTTTCGCAATGATTTCCGCTTGGATTCCGGCACGGCTGGCAATGGTGGTGTCCGCGATGCTATTTATTCTCACTGCCGCCGTAACGCAATCCATATTTTCCAGCATGCACCCCGGGCAAAGTAAAAATTACCTGCTACACCTGCTTGTCCCCCTTTTTTCCTCCATGCCAATATGCTGTAGTTCGAATAACAGCATCGCGGCGGCCCTAGGCACCCTCGCGAGCCTCTACGTGATTATCATGATGCTGCTGGCGAAGGAGGAGAGATCGCAGTCAGACCTGCTATTCCGGGCAAGTTTTGCAGCTGGTCTGGCCTCTCTCATTTACTACCCCTCGGCGGCATTACTACCTAGTATACACGCCGCGATGGCCTACAGGAATACGCTATCAGGCAAACGATATCTAATCACCCTCTGCGCCTTCATGCTCCCACTTTTTTTTGCGGCGAGCATCGCGTTTCTTCTGGGCGGAGAGCTGGATAGCTACATTGGGATCACTGCGCTACTAACCGCGATACGGAGCGAGTGGCAGCCCAACGGCGGCATGGCAATCAGCATGCCACTCGTATCGTTTTGCCTGCTACTCGTAATGCTTATCCTACTGCAAATCAGTCGGAAAGGAGGCCAAAGCAAAACAATACTTGCAGCATATGGTAGCCGCCTATTGCGGCTGGTATCCATTTTTTCTGCAATTGCGTTTGTACTACTACCAAGAAGCAACGCAGTGCCCATCATGGTGGCACCAGCCATGGGCAGTGCCTACGTATACTATTTTACCAGCAAGGGGAATTCAAAGATTCGCGAATGGATGTTCCTACTTGTCATATTACTATTGGTAATTGGAAATATACGTATGTAAACAGGTAGGATAGCGGTGCAGCTGCCTATGGAAAACCTCCGGAGCGCAGCAGCACCAACCATAGGGTGCAAAGGATTGACGGTTGAAAGTGGTCGGTGCTAAGATTACATGGTGTCAAAACGATACATCTGTAGAGAGAATTGGGAGGAAAGGTTAATATGGCAATGGATAACGAGAGAAACGACATGTTAGACCCAGAGAATACGGGAAGAGCGGCGGAGGAAGACAACCCCGAATTCGATGATGGGCAAACGGAAAGCAGAGATGCGGGAGAGGTTTCAAGGGATGCCAGCTTTGCCCAACGGATTTCTAGCCCAGAAATATCGCGATTGCGGTTGGCCGGGATGTACCGTGATTGGTTCCTTGACTACGCCTCGTCAGTTATACTCGATAGGGCAGTACCGCATCTGGAAGACGGGTTGAAACCAGTGCAGCGGCGCATTCTGCATTCAATGAAACGTATGGATGATGGCCGCATGAACAAAGTAGCCAGCATCATAGGCGAAACTATGAAGTTTCATCCGCATGGCGACCAATCAATAGGGGCATCGCTAGTGGAGCTAGGGCAAAAAGAGCTGCTCATCGACATGCAGGGCAACTGGGGCAATATCTTAACCGGAGATGATGCGGCCGCCCCACGCTACATCGAAGCCCGTCTGTCCAAATTCGCACTCGAAGTGGTATTCAACGCCAAAACAACAGAATGGATGAAAAGCTACGATGGACGCAACGATGAGCCCATCACACTACCCGTAAAATTCCCACTGCTCTTAGCCCAAGGGACGGAGGGCATTGCCGTCGGTTTGAATACAAAAATACTACCGCATAATTTTAATGAGTTGCTCGACGCGAGTATACACTACCTAAAAGATGAGCCCTTCGAGCTGATGCCCGATTTCCCAACAGGGGGTCTGGCCGACTGTAGCCGCTACGCGGAAGGGCAGCGCGGCGGAAAGGTGAAAATACGCGCTAGAATAGCCAAAACAGACCGCAAGACCCTAACAATAACAGAGATACAATTCAAAAAAACGACGGGAAAAATCATTGAGTCGATCCGTGAGGCCAATGACGCAGGGAAAATTAGAATCAAGCGGGTGGAGGACAACACGGCCGCGCAGGTCGAGATTATAGTCCACTTGCTGCCGGAGGCTTCGCCCGATAAAACTATAGATGCCCTTTACGCCTTCACAGCGTGCGAGGTATCTCTTTCTCCGAATGCGTGCGTAATCTCAGAGGAAAAACCCCATTTCATGTCGGTAAACGATATTCTTAAAATATCGACCGATAGAACCAAGGAGCTGCTGCGGCAAGAGTTAGCAATACGCCTTAAGGAGCTCGAAGATGCATGGCACGCCGCCTCATTAGAGCGCATATTCATTGAGAATCGGTTATACTTGAACATTGAAGAATGCGAAACGTGGGAGGATGTAATTTCCACGATTGACAGTTCGCTTAGTCCATGGAAACATCTGCTGCACAGAGAGGTGGTGTACGACGATATCGTAAAATTAACGGAGATAAAAATCAAGCGGATATCAAAGTACAACAGCTATAAAGCAGAAGAGCAGATTCGGTCGTTTGAGCAGGAGATGGGGTTGGTACGCCATAATCTAGAGCACCTCGTAGCATACGCCATCTCGTACTTCGAGGGGATTAAGAAGAGCTACGGGAAGCGATTCCCCCGCCGTACGGAACTGACGTCGTTCGAGAGTATAGAAGCCACTAGGGTAGTGGCGGCGACGAAAAAGCTGTACGTTGACCGCGCAAATGGCTTCATCGGGACGGATAGCAAATTGGGCGAGTTCGTATGCGATTGCTCAGATATCGATGATGCGTTGGTAATCCTACGTTCGGGCGAATACACGATCACCGCGATAGCAGAAAAAAAGTTCGTCGGCGAGGAGATCATCCATGTAGGCGTTTACAAGCGTAACAACGAAAGAACCTGCTACAATGTAATCTACATCGATGGCGTTTCTGAAATTACATACGTAAAAAGATGTGCGATTGCATCTGTAATTCGCGATAGGGTGTACAACCTGACGCAGGGCACGGCTGGGAGCAATGTGCTCTACCTATCTGTAAATCCTAATGGGGAGGCAGAGGTAGTGGAGTGCAAGCTCTCCGATAAGTACCGTTTGAAACGGGGCAATACGTTTCCATTTGATTTCGCCAGCGTCGGAATACGCGGTAGGGGGACGCGCGGCAATGTACTCACTAAATATAAATTGCAAGAGATATGGTGCAAAGCGGAGGGAGGCTCTACGCTCGGCGGGTTAAAGGTGTGGATAGACCTGGATATTAACCGTTTAAACACGGAGGGAAGGGGGAAATACCTAGGGGAATTCCTACCCAACGAGCGGGTTTTAGCCGTGTATAGCGATGGAAAGTACGAAACGCTCGAAACGAACGAATCGACCCGCTTCCAAGGAGATCCGCTTGTCGTTGAAAAATTTGATCCCTCGAAAGTATTCTCGATTGTGTACTACGACGGAGAAAAGAACTTCTACTATATGAAGCGTTGCCCCCTGGAAATCACCAGTTTGCCCACCACGCTAATCGGTGATGACCAACATTCCCGCCTTGTTGACATTTCCGGTGAAGCGGACGCACGGCTATTCGTGCAATACGGGAAGAACCACGCGTACAAGGGTGTCGACACGCTGAATGCCGATGAATTTATAGGCGTGAAAAGTTTCAGGGCGAAGGGCAAACGCATCACGACGTACGACGTGGATAAGCTGTATTTCTCGAAAGAGGGTACGGCCGAGGAAGAGCAATAAGAGCCAACATGGGTAGAAGATGCAGTACGCCTAGCCTCCATGGCGCAAGGGTAAAGATAAACCGCTTTTGTGCCAAACGTGCCGACATTTACGCCCAAGTCGCGATTGACTAACGTTCAAGTGGAGTTCCTTCCCATTGTTGGCGTAACGCAGTATGAAGAGCTATATTCGCGTACAGAAGGGGTTTTCACGGCAGTACTATAATTAACATTATGTTAAATGCATGCTTCGGACTGCCCCCTGCTGCCCGCAAAAAACCACCTTGAGGTACGTACCGCTTCTCCATCCTTTCGCTACCTATCACGCACAGAAAAACTTTCAAACGTACCGTCGGGATAAAGCGTGATAATCATGGTAGGCGCAGACCTTTCAACCGATTTTGCGAAAATTTCAACCGATTGATTCATCGGCTGCTGATGGGTCGTCTTGGAGTTCCCAGAACTCTCCTGCGGTTGCCTAGAATTTACCAAAAACTGCTGGGACGGCTCTGGATTCGTCGAATGCAGCACGGGCGGCTCAGCGTTCGCTGGGCGTAGCTTTGTCGACTCAGCGTTAGGCAAATGCTGATGAATCGGCTCAGGGTTCACTACGCGCTGCATTGGCGGATCGGAATACGTGTCCGCGGAGATTCGCTGCGCTTGATCAGCACCGCTCCCCTCACGCGTAGCATTAGGTAAAACCTTGGTACTACCCTCTTCCAAAACGTCGTCCGACGTATGCATCCCCAGAGGCTGCCGTTCATCCTGAACTGCAGCGCCATCGTTAGTTGAACTCCTCTCCCTTGAAAAATTCCCAACACCAAGCAAAAGCCAATCGGGTGAGATGTTCGGGAATGCAACGAGTATGCCAGCGAGCGCATCAAGCGATGGTTTGTTGCGTCGATTCACGAAATGGGAAATTGCACTCGCCGCAACACCTATTCTCTCCGCGAATTGGCCATATGTAAGATTCTCCCGCTTTAGGATGAATTGTATTCTTTCCGCAACGTCACTCATTTTCGTATTAGGCAAATATGAACAATACACAAGTAAAATGATTTGCAAATGTAGCAAATAGATTAGTATTCACGTTGAATACACTTGTATTAAATTGAGGCTAGCATTGTAATTACTTTTGTAAGCAACGGTCTACTTCACGTGCGTATAGATTTGCAATCTAGAGTAAATTCATTTCTCTTAAATAGTACTTAACTTACTTTCTACAAGCTATTCTGCAAAACAAATAAACAATAGTTTCACTGTCAACTACATTTATATTTTTACTGCGTAGCAATATTAAATGGCACGGTTAATCCTTCCCTTCTCTATGAAAAAAACACGTTCCCATCATTGCAGATTAGCCTTGAATGGGATGGTATCTAGAGACTTGCACTCGATAAAGGCACGCCCTTTCATTGGGTAAAAATGACACGTACATGAATTTAGGTAGGCAAGCCTCGCTTTAGCCAAGCCAAGTACGCACCTATGCTGTAGCACGACGCTCCCTGCCCTCGCTACACGAAGTTCTAGAACCGAAGGAATCGTGCCACATTGGCAATCGAACTATACTTTTTATCGAGGCGGTGGACTGCCGCCTCAAATCGGTGCGTGTAGCCTCACGCCGGCACTACTCAACTCAACACCGTTCTCCGATTGAATCCCACCAACATTAGGCAACGGAATGGATTTGGGGTGAGGCGAGATTATTTCCCCATTTAAAAAATGCTGTATTCCCCTGTTAAGGCGATTCTTTAAACGCTAACCAATCCCGCCAATGTCCTTATCCTCCCCGACTCGTCATTTCCCGCAGATAGAGAAATGGAAGGAGCTACAGAATACCTCAAAAAGACGCATTTCGGTAGAAATCCCAAAACGACTCTCCCCTCGACGCTATTACGCTTACTAAAGCATTTAATCTCGCAAGCGGCAAGGGGACAAGTACCCAATTAGGAAGCTTCTCACCATCAATTCTTTATTGCCGTCTTGTAATCCAGTATACACTCACCAATGATTGGCTATAATGGGTAGCTTGTGCTAAAATATTCTTACTCCATATCCCCCTACGAACGGATATGCGTAGCCCGCAAAATGCAGGAATGCATCTGTGTGAATAGGAACGTAACGGCTACACGCAACGTGACCGCTGTGTATTAGTTCGCGGCAAAACGCGCTTGCTGGCCCACCAGGAGTCGTTAATATCGACCCGATAAGGGCACCCTATTCTCCATTCGCCTCTGTCGCCCTTGCCTGAGCGTAACAAGTGGAACACGCAGTACCATGCAGCTTGGCATCATCAACTTTAGGACACGTAATCCCTAGCTTACGCATATCCGCGTTATGGCCAGCTGACGTTTCTGGAAACTTATGACTCGGATGGAGTATTATTTTTACGCACATCGCGCACATGCATACGCCGATTACCGCAACTGCAAATGCAACCGTAACGAGTATCATCTTAACTTTATTATTCCGTTCCTTTCAGCCTGTAGTAGACCGATTCAATAGTACAACCAAGCTACTACTAAATTGTTCTCCAGCCGATACGAAAGGGGGCACCTCTTCCCCTTGGCAATCGCACCAATTTGCAACGCTACAAAAAAAATGCAATTGACGATCGGAATGGCATCTCTACCGCGCGTACAGCTTCAAATGCAGATAGGGCAAGGGGAATCAATCCCTACTTTTGCCCAGCAAACGTTTCAGCCTACCTGGATCCGCTCGTCGTAGACATGTATCTTCCGGCAGGGAATCGACATTGCGCACAAACTTTTCCAGCAACTCTCGGCTAACGTACTCCTCTTCAATCCGAACGGAAGAATCCTTTCGCTTACTCCTTGCATTCCAAGGACAAACATTTTGACAAACATCACAGCCGAAGGCCCACGTCCCAAGTGATGCCTCCTCTGCGCCGCTCAACTCCTGTTTCTTCTCAATCGTAAGATACGAAATGCACCTCCTGGCATCCATCAAATGCGCATCTATCAATGCGCCAGTCGGACATGCCTCAACGCACCTTCTACAACTCCCGCAGTGGTCGCGCACTCTATTTGAAGCACTTTCTACCGCAACGTTTACTACTAAAGTCCCTATAAAAACGTATGACCCCCAATCTCGTGTCACCAGAAGGGAATTCTTCCCAAGCCACCCCAACCCAGCTTTTTCTGCCCAGTACCTATCCAGAAGCGGCGCCGAATCAACGAAAGGCCGACCCGCAATCCCATCGCCGAACTCATCCCGAAGTCGCCCAAGTAACGCGTATAGTCGTTCCTTCATCACCACGTGATAGTCGCGAAGTAACGCAAAGCTGGCCACCCTTCCCATTGTGAACCCCGAACCGCTGCATTCTGATTCTGACGCATCGAACGATTTGTAGGGTACTAGCAGCGAAATGATGCTGCGAGCCCCTCGAACCAGCAGCCTGGGGTCCATCCTCTTATCAACATTGCGCGCTAAATACGCCATCTCACCATGATACCCACGGCCCAGCCACGCGCGATACCCTTCTTCCACTCCCGGCGCTACCCTTTCTGCAACGCTAACGCCCACAGCTTCGAATTGCGTTTCTCTCGCTATGTGCAGCAGACGATCGTACGGTATCCGCCGGCCATCCAAGACCTCATCTTCCACGCAATGCTACCTACATCAAGCCCAACTCCAGTCTCGCTTCGTCCGACATTCGCGACTCATCCCACGGGGGATCAAACACTATTTCTACATGTACTTCCGACACGCCTTCTATTCCCATAACCGCCTGCTTAACGTCAGCCACCAGAGCATCGGCCATCGGACAGTTGGGCGCCGTGAGGGTCATTGATATGTCAACCTCTCCCTTCAAATTAACGTCCACATCGTATATCAAACCCAAATCGTAGATATTCACCGGTATCTCGGGGTCAAACACCGTCTTCAACCGTTCAGCCAGCTGCGACTCTATAAACTGAATGTCCACCATCTCTCGCGTTGTTATTATGACTTCAAATGGGACGCTAAACGGGAGGTTGCGCACTCCCTAATGCGATCCAGCATCGCGAGCAATCCATTCGCCCGCGTGGGGGATAAATTTTCCTTTAGACCAATCCTATCAATCACATACAAATTCGCATGGGCTACTTCCTCTGGTGTATGCCCATCGAGAATTTTCACCAGCAGCGCCGCGATTCCCTTCGTTATAATCGCATCGCTATCCACGCAAAAATGCAGCGCACCTCCCTTCTCCTCGCAGCTAATCCACACGCGGCTCTGGCATCCCTTTATGAGGTTCTCGTCTCGGTGCAACGATTCGGGGGGAGCCGGGAGCGTGCGCGCAAGGTCTATCAGTTGCTGATACCTATCCAACCAATCCGGGAGATATCCAAACTCTTCTATCAACCCATCTTGCGCCTCATCTATTGTTTGCATGATTTCACTTCCTAACTCTTAATACCCGCCGCAAAGTTACGCATTTGGCATCTACTCTAACTATTATCTAGCAAAAATGTTTTACCTTTGCGCAGCTTTTCCTTTCGAAGGAAAGAGTGCAACTCTCCTCGTGGAGCGAAGGGCCTGATAGCTCAGTTGGATAGAGCAACAGCCTTCTAAGCTGTGGGTCTTGGGTTCGAATCCCAATCAGGTCACTACGCCTTTTCGTTCCGCATCCCTATGCGTATGCTGTTCATGCGTGTGCCGCGCTACTTCGAACGCCCTTGCATACGGTGATTCGTCGTTTGACTTTCTCTCTCTTTCATTCTCCCTCTTACCTAAAAAAAGTAGATCCGGTGCTGCTGCCCTCCCATTTACGAGCGCGCAGCAGCGTTACTGCTCGTCCCGAAACGTTACCCCATGAGCGCGGCATCTGCCGCGCTCATGGGGTAACCAAAAGCTCTACCGAGAAATTCTAGCCAAACCAACAGCGGAGCGCAACGCAACAACCGAACCCGAGAGCTATGCTTGAATCGATGCAACCGCACGCTCGAAAAATGCGCCTAACGTGGTCATTACTCTCCTAAATGAGCAGAAGCGAGCCGCCAGCTTCCCCTACGCTGACAGCTCGCTTCTGCACCTCGTGTACCTCGCTACCTCTTACCCCAAATACGCCCTCAAATTTTTGCAACGGCTCGTATGCCGCAAACGGCGAATCGCCTTTTCCTTTATCTGCCGAACCCGTTCGCGCGTCAACCCTAGTTCCTCCGATATCTCTTCTAACGTCTTCTCCCTACGCCCAATTCCAAAGAAGTAACGGATAATCTCCCCTTCCCGCTTGGTTAACTGCGCCAACGCCCGTTCGATTTCAAGACTCAAACTCTCCTGCATCAACGAGGTGTCGGCCTTGGCCGAATCGGGATTGGGCAGCACGTCGAGCAAACTATTATCCTCCCCCTCCACGAAAGGCGCATCAATCGACACATGCCGCCCGGACACCCGCAGACTCTCAACCACCTTGTCCTTCGGTAGGTTCATTATGGATGCTATCTCCTCGGGCGATGGGGCACGCTGGTTCTCCTGCTCGAATTTCGACCCAACCTTCGACATCTTATTGAGCATCCCAACCTGATTAAGCGGTAGGCGGACAATACGAGACTGTTCGGCCAACGCCGCGAGGATAGCCTGACGAATCCACCACACCGCGTAGCTTATAAACTTAAACCCACGCGTCTCGTCGAACTTCTCCGCGGCCTTCATCAAACCAAGATTCCCTTCATTGATGAGATCCGGTAACGATAGCCCCTGATTCTGGTACTGCTTGGCTACCGACACTACGAAACGCAAATTCGCTTTCGTTAACTTCTCAAGCGCCCGCTGATCCCCACGTTTGATCCGCTGTGCCAGCTCTACCTCCTCCTCCATGCTAATCAATTCATACTTACCAATCTCCTGGAGATATTTGTCTAACGACGGACTTTCACGATTGGTAATCGACTTCGTGATCTTTAATTGCCTCATCTCGCAACCTTTAATATTCTACTCCGAACCAAGCGCAACCACGCCACTCCCTCCCACGAAATCTCCCACCCCATCGTGCTAATACCTTCGCAGCACGTACAAAAATCCACAATGGCATCCCGCTACTCTTTACCCTTCTAATCAAACACTTACCGCCAACCTCCTCACGCAACACTTATGCCTATATACGAATCACCCCGCGCTTTGTTTCATTCCCGCAGAAACTTTTTTCTAGCGTGTACCCTCCGAGCCGCTAATAGCCTGTGGGACTACCATTTACATTCGCCCAACCAGCGCATGTCTCGCGCATGGCCTACGCTCACCAAACGATAACGTCGCCGATCTTCCTACGGGTGATTTTTATCTTTTTCCTGGTGCAGCCGTAGCGCGCCTTAACGTAGCCCTCCACCTCTATATCGCGCCAATCGTCCATTTCCCCCATCAGCGCGAATGAAAGCATCTTACCCACCGACGCAAAGCGAACCTCTAGAGGAACCCATACGGTGTCCGCCGAATTCGCGCCTACCGTCACAACCTCCTGAAGCCTAATACGAGCCAGCTCATTCCCCTTGCGCCACGACAGAAAATCTCCATCTCGTATCTCTAAACTCCGGGGATTATGATTCTCCACGTACAGTGCCAAACGCACTAGTACGGTGCTACCCCCCATTGGCGCCACCTCAATCTTTTTAGTATCTCTCACATATATAGCCCGTTTAGGAGCGCAACCCACGCCGCCAAAGCACAGCAAAAGCACCAGCGCCACGTGGAATATATGCACCAACGGCCTTTCCCTTTTCGCCATTCGAACCCTTTGTTATTTATAATGAAACCACACGATCAACACCCTACTCTCTCCACCTCCCATCGCTCTTTATCAGAGATTTAAGCACATCAATCGCAACCCCTTCCGCTACTCCCTTTTGCACCGCCTCACGCCCCCTATAGAGCGTCACGCAACCATGCCCAGAACCTACGTAGCCATAGTCCGCATCCGCCATCTCGCCCGGGCCGTTCACAATGCACCCCATCACCCCTATCTTTAAATGCCGCTGGCTAGCCATGGCGCCCTTCACCCGTTCCAGTGTGGACTGCAAATCGAAAAGCGTGCGCCCACAGCCCGGGCACGCCACAATCTCCACTTTGCTGCGGCGTAGCTCTACCCCCTGTAGGATCGTCAGGCCTACCTCTCGACGATGCGCCAACCCAACGCCGGCGCCGCGCGGCATCGCAATACCCACAGCAATATTATCTACTAGCACCGCGCCAAAACCCGCGGCAGTGCGCAGCGCGTAGTCGTCGCCATCAAAACGAACCGCATCCGAATACCCCACCACAACGCCATTTCCATACCCCTTCTCACGTAGCGCCGATATCGCCATGCGCCAGTCATGCGCCCCACGGCGATCCGCACGAAGTAGCAGGAGCTCTTCCGGGCGCGCGAGCACCTCCTGCACCCCTGAAAAGACTCTACACGGCGACATCTCCCTTAGCGTCCACTCTCCGCTTAAAGCGCGCCACACCGTATCTGCCCCTTTCGCATCGCGCACCGCCACGCATCCCGCCAGCTCGCGCGGAACATTCCGCACCCACGCGCTGTCCTGGAGCAAAAACGCATCCACTGCCCCTTCACCGCATTCCCAGCGCCCATCCGCATCGCGGGTGTAGCCACCTTCAGCAAACACCCCTTCCAAATCTTTTGCAGCGTCCGCATCGATATACTCGACAAGCAGAGCGTGATCCCTTTTAGTGAGCAGAATATGCGTATTCACCTCAAGCTTTGATGCCAAAAATGGATTGTAGGGCAATTTCCCATTCCAACCCTCTACCAATGGTTCGCAAGGCCACGCATTAATCTCTGCCAGCAAGGCTTTCCCAACAGGAATCTCAGCCGCAGGCGCCTCCGTTAACGATACCCTTATTGTATCGCCTATCCCATCCGCGAGCAGAGCCCCAATGCCTATGGCAGACTTCACCCTCCCATCTAGCGCATTTCCAGCTTCGGTCACCCCCAAATGCAGCGGATACGACCAGCCAAGCCGTCGCATCAGCGCGCATAGCAACCTATTCGCCTGCACCATGATCTTTGGGCTACTCGCCTTGAGGGATACCACCACATCATGGAATTGCTGCGCTCTGCATATCGCAATGAACTCCAACGCCGATACCACCATCCCCTCGGGGCCTGCCCCGTAGCGCGCCGTGACGCGAGGGGATAGCGACCCATGATTTATTCCGATTCGCAGCGCAACGCCTCGCGCCTTGCACACCGCCAGCAACGGCTGCATACGCGCTCCAATTTCCAACAGGGCTGATTGGTACTCTGCATCGCTATTTGCCAGTTGGGCACCGCAATAGTTCCCAGGATTAATCCTTACTTTATCCACGCATAATGCGGCACTTAACGCAGCATCCGGGCTAAAATGTATGTCTGCAACTATTGCCACATGGCAGCCTGCCGCTCTGACCTTTTCCACCACATCGCGCAGCGCCTCCGCATCGGCCATTGTGGGCACCGTTATTCGCACCAGCTCTCCACCCACCCCCGCTATGGCCAGAACCTGTCGGACAGACTCATCGACATCCTTCCCTCGGCTCGTTGTCATGCTTTGCACTCGCACCGGGTTTTGACCACCAATCCCAACCTCCCCCGCCATAACCTCTCGCGTCGCGCGGCGAAGGCAATGCCAAGGGCTTTCGCAGTAGGATCCCCAACCCGAGGAATCCATCACCACTTCGCGCAGGGAACCAAATGTAAAGGCTTGCCCATCACGTACATTCTCAACGGTATCCATACTTCAACCGCCTCAGCAAATTTCACACCAAAAGCAAAAAATGCAGGCTGCCCCCTACATGGAGCAGCCTGCATAATCTTTACAATTCATTGCTCAACGGGCCGGCCTTCACCTATTTCGTGAACCCATTCCCCAGCTTCTGGGCAACGCTCGACGGCACCGCATCGCGATGGACCACAATGTCTAGTGTCTTATACTTCACGAATTCTTCCGACGCGTAGAAGTAGCCACCATACACGCCCGAGGCGCTCCAGCTATTCTTTACCTTGTAGTACTTATTGCCCTTTTGATCCTTCGCAATACCTACGATTAGCATCCCATGATCATCCGTAGTCTCTTGACGGTCAAACGCCACCTGGCGCATCTCTTGCGTAACCTTCGCCTGCGGCACCGGCCCATTAATCTCCTCTAAGCGCGCGCGCTTCTTACTCACCGACATGTCCGCCCACTTAAGCTCCTCAGAACCGGAGAGTTCTTCAGCCGTCTCGCTCGGCACTACGGCAAACCCCTTGCGGTAAATAAAACCAGGCTCGCTCACGTCGCTACCCCAGCCCACCGTGTAGCCACTCTTCAACGCATTGTCGATTATCGCAATCATATCCTCCAGCGGCACGTTGTAGTCGCTATTACGACGCCAATTGTCCGGAATCTCAAGAATAAACTTCTCGTAGAAGGGATGGTGGTTGAACGAAGTAAAACTAACGTAATCGCTCGCCTTAATCCCCAAATGCTCCGCGAAGCTCTTGGCGCTGTAGCTCGCGCCCTTGTAGGTCACCTGCGTAGGAACCACACCCAGATACGCGTCGAGAATACCATCAAATCCGCGTAGCCAAGCGGTCGATAACCTCTTGTTACCGCTACGTAGCACTGCATTCACGTACGCCAAGGAAACATCATCCAGCTCCCCATGCACGTGCGTATCTTCGCCGTACTCAAGCCCGCGGTACGCCTCTTCTGGCAACGCGCCGTACTTCGATAGCACGCTAAAAACATCCGAGAACGACCCTCCGCCCGCAAAATTCACTTTCCCCTGGAAGCGAACGTACGTCTCGGCCTTGTCATGGTAGTTCTGCCGCACAAAATACATCTCCGACAAATCATATTCCCCCTTTCCCATACGCAGCAACTCAGCTTCCAAAAGCCCCGTGGCCGCGAAACTCCAACACGTCCCGCTGCGCGACTGATCCTTCACCGATGTGGTCTTTACCACCACCTCGTCGGTGAACTTAAAGCCCTCGGGGGCAGCCTTTTTGTTCTTATCGTCTTTCGCAACCGCGGGCAACGACACCGCTACCGCTAACCCCAACGCTAGCACCTTCGTAAGAAATACACTTCGCATAACTACTCTCGTTTTATAATTTGCGCTCCGCTTACTCTAAACCGAAGGCAAATATAGCTTTTTTTCTTCAATCTATCCAATACCCCCAACTCTTTTTTTACTATCGAACCCTGGTCGCCAGCCCGCTAGAAGCGCTTACATGGTAATGTAAAATGTTGTACATCACGAGCGCATCGCCATTTGCCGCCGTACACAGCACCATCTCGAATCCTCGCAAGACTTTAATGCTATCGGCGCAGCGAAGAATCCCTACGCCCCCCCAACGAAACTAACCGGAACAATCGCTTGCGGAAAGCAACAAATCACAACCCTGCAAGTACCTCTATCATCTCCGCTCCGCGGATCCCGCGTCGCGCAATCCGCCCCTCTCCATCGATCAGTATGGCCAAAGGAATCCCGGATATATTGTACTCCGTTATAGTCCTCGATGCCAAATCCCCCTCAATCCTAATGTTATCCCACGGCATCTTCTCCTCCTCCAGCGCGCGGCGCCACGCGGCATCATTCTTATCAAGCGAAACCGAAACGAACGAAACCCCGCCCGCCTTTCCATACCTCTCGTACGCTGCGCGCAGTAAGGGCAACTCCTGTCGACACCAACCGCAGTAGCTAGCCCAAAAATCAACTAGCACCCACCGTCCACGCAACGATGAAAGCCTTAGCGTGTCGCCGTTCGGACGAACCCCCACAATCTCCGGCGCCAATGCCCCCTCTACGCTTCGTGACGCAAGGTCACATCGCAGCAGCGCGCTGCGCATCAGCCGGGACCCCTGCTCCTCCGTGCCCTTCCACTCGCCGAGCCGAGCCCTGATGGAGTCGAGTTGCCCCAATCGCTCTATCGTGGCGGTAGCCAAGTCGTGGGTATAGTACAGGTAAAGGGTAAAAAAATTACGGGCGGTATCCTTCAATCGCTCCCGCAAGTAGCGCTGAATCTGCATTGCAGACTCGGTGTAGAGGGGTTTACTGGCCTCCTTGATTCTTAATGCTGCTGCTGTATCACCTCTTTCCCTCGCCGAGAAAAACGATCGCTCTAGAGAATCTATCTCATCGCGACGGCTAACTTTTCGATACTCCTCCATGAACCGTTCGTACTGCGCCTGCACCTCGCTTCCCGCGCTCCGCGTGGAAAGCACCCCTTCCCGATCGCGCGCCACACGCATCTTAACCCGACCATCGCCGAGGAGCGCATACATGCTACTATTTTCATTCGAAACGCTTTCCGATACGAACGACAACGCGTAAACATCATACGGCAACGTATCGCATCGCCACTCGAAATGCCCTCGAAGCACGTCAACCGTATCCAAAGGTACCAGCTGATCGTACGGCTGGTTGGTCACCCGACTAATAATCGCGCTGGTCGGCGCGAATCCTTCTACCTCTCCTTGCAAATCAATCCCCGTAGGCGTTTCCTTCACTCCGCACCCCGCGAGCGCTGACGTTAACAGCGCCGCGAACAGGCAGACAGGCGCAACGCAATGATTTAAAGCCCTCATCCCGAATCTCATTATTTTGCTGCGTGAATAGTCCAACCGCCTCCGCATCATCCTCTCATCTTCATGGCACGGTTGAATCGAAGCACCGACGGGGGAACCGGCAGCACCAACCGCGAATCATTACCATCGACCTCCACCGTTACGCCTCCCGGCAATTCGTGCCGCACCTCCACGCGGGTCGACGCTTCCTTCGCCAATCGTTTTATATCAATCAAACGTTCCACCGAATGGTTGTACAGCTCTCTGCGCCGCTCCTCAAGTACCAAACGCAACGCCTCCTCCTGCGAGCTCGCGGTCAGTGGCGTATTCGATACTATTCTACTATCGCGAAGCGTATTGACCAAATCCATACCTCCCTGCGCATCCCCCAGTCGCACCTTACACTCTGCCGCCATAAGGTACACATCCCCTATGCCTATCCCGGAGCTAAATATTAAAAGGCTGGCGTAAAACCTCTTCGAGGGGTCGCTCAAAGGAATCCCCTCGTAGCTATCCGAGAATTGAAATGCGTAGCGCATATCATTCGTCTGGTCGTAGAGCGACAGCAGAGAGGGCGGGCAGTACGTAGAGCCTGATAGCCCGTACGCGTAATCCGGGTAGCGAAGGAGAATGTTCTCCTCGTTGTCCAGCACGTTCGGAAAATCGGTGTATAGCAGCGTGGGTTCTTGCATCTGATTCTTAGTCCAATCATGTAGGCCATTACGCTCCGCGAGCACCTCATCGCATAGCCCCAGTGCGTTTGCCCACTCTCCCTTCAGGAAGGCAGCCTTCGCAAGGTATGCTTTTGCCGCTAACCGGCTGAATCGAAGCGGTGTACCGTGCGCTGGCGTTCCAGGCAAATCCCGGAGCGCCTCCTGCAGGTCCTTCTCCACCTGCGCGTATACCTCCGCCACGCTCGCCTTCGGCAGCTGCTCCGCCTCAAGGTCAGTACCAAGCACAAGGGGCACTCCGTAGCTGGCCGACGCCGTGCCCGCATCGTAGTGAGGCGCGTATAGGTTGATTAGCAGAAGGTACTCCATAGCCCTTCCGCAGAGTGCCTCCGCACGTAGGGCCCTCGCCCGCTGCGCATCGCCAGATGCCTGCATTACATTCTCTGCAATCACATTGTAGCTGTATATGCGCCTATAGGCAGCCGCGTAGTACGAATCATCATCCGATTCCGTATAATAATTCCCTGTCTCGTAGCTGTACATCCTACCCTCCGGCATCCCGCTGATACCCATTACCCCCAACCCCACATCATCAACTTCTGCCGGGAGAAACACCTCGTCGGTGAGGTAGAGCGCCTGGCTGTAGGACAGTTTGCAGAGTTCATCCGCGTTGAGCATTTGGTCAAAATCATCAACCGTTTTAGGAATTAGCTTGCCTTTAGGCGCAATGTCGAGCCACTTCTCACACCCGGTAAATAGCGCGGTCACCCATACGAATGACAGCAGTAGTAGCACAATTATTGGATAGCGTCTCATCGTTCTGTTCCCTCTATATATTCATCCTTAGCGAAAACGTGTAGAACGGGGGCACCTTTCTCAACCTCACGCCCGATGCCACGCCGGCCCCCACCATCTCCGGATCGATACCCGCCCTATTGAATGGAATGTTAGCTATATTATCCACCTGAAATATAAGCTGCAGCCCAGATATCTTTGCCGGGGTGAGCCACTGCTCCGGGAAAGTGTATGAGAGTACAACCACATTTAGCTTAAGGTAATCCGCCCGCAGAATATGCTTATCGGCCGCCGACCATGCGTATTGCTCCGCCTGGTCTATTCCGCTCTCCGTGCTGGGCGCCGGCACTGTCTCCGCCAGCCCCTCATCCCCCGGCCTCTTCCATACGTGCAGATAGTCTCGGTCATAGCCTACAGCGCCCCCCAACCACGAGTAGTACATCGACACGGGTCTACGCATCACATGCCCCCCGTAGTAGAGAATCCCCGCCGTGAGGTCAAAACCCTTCCACCCAAAGGTGAGCGCAAAGTTCCCCGTGTACTGCGGAATCACTGTGCCTGAGTAGGTTAAATCATCTAACGACTCTGCCTTCTTACCCACCGAACCTCGGTGCAGATACACCTGCGGTGACCCATTTACCGGCGATAGCCCAGCGAAACGATAGCTGAATAGACTCCCAAAGGGATACCCTTCCACCGCTACCGGCCCCATCACGCGCGATACAACCGATTCCCCAACACCGCGCACCGACAGTAGCTTGCTGCGGTTGTAGCTGAACACAAGATTCGAATTCAGCCGGAAATCTCCCCTATGCAGCAATTCGCCCAGAATGGTCAATTCCACCCCTGTATTAAGCATCTTGCCGTAGTTAACAAGCACCTCATGCCAACCCAGCGTGGGATCCGCCGGCCTACGGCCAAGCAAATCGGTGGTCATCCGGTAGTACCACTCCAGCGTCCCCGTAAAACGATTCCCAAAAAGATTCCAGTCCAAACCCACATTGGTCGTTCGCGTCTTTTCCCAGCGCAGCTTCGGATTGGGCGCGCTCTCCACCGTCAGGGTCGAGAGGGAGGCCATCCAAGAATTCAGTCCCGGGCTCACCACGAGCACGGGGTAAGCCCCGCGCGGCACGTTCCCGCTAATTCCATACGAACCGCGCAGCACCAGCCGATCGAGCCACCCCCGCGCGTTTCGCGCAAAATCCTCCTCGCTAATCTGCCAGCTCGCGCCCACTGACCACAGCGGCTTCCACTGCACCTCGCGCGATGTGCCCCACAGATTCGATTGATCGACGCGGACGCTCCCCGTGATATTGTAGCGCTGCAGCAGGCTGTACGACCCTGTGGTGTAGAATGAGCAGAAACGCTCTAAAGGCTCTAGCTCGTACCGGGACAGGTTGTAGATAAACGCTTGCTTATTCAGCTTCGCGGTGCCCGTCACCCCATTGGAGAGATCCGCTTCATTCACTAGCGCAACCGCCAACGTCTGCGGGTCGTAGCCGAGCAGCTCGCTGCCCGATATCCTATCCTTGCGCTCCCGGATTTCGCTCCCCAGCAGCGCGGTGACCCGGTGCGCCCCAAATTGCTGATCCCAATTGGCCTGCAGGCGGAGCGTGTAGCTGAAGGTCTCTGAGAGCGTTTGGCGGAGCCGCCCGCCCCGCGGGAATGCATGCGCTCCGTCCGGCTTTAGCTCTGACCCATCATTGTACAGTTTCACCATGCCGTACGCATCCTTCTCATCGATCCGCCTGGCGCGATCCCACCCGTACTCCATAGCGCCGCTCGCTTCCACACGAAGGGGCTGCACCGGCGTGAACGTCAACGTGAGTAGCCCCCGCCCCCAGCGCGAAGTTCCCTTGGCGTAGGAACGCCATAAATCTTCCGCCGGGACAAACCGTTCGGCAGGAAGCCCATTCCTCTCGAGGTTCTCGATGCCCCACTCGTCGCGATCCCTGTAGAATTGCAGAGCTTCTCCCTCAGCCCCATACAGCATCTGGTAGGGGGCGTAGCTGCGATAGAAATCATCCGCGGCCGAAAGTCCCTCGAACGTGCGCGTACGCCCGAGGCGCGCCCGCATCCCTACGTTCATGCTCACGTAATGGTTGAAGGTTGAACTATTCATCAGGCTCAACGAAAAGCTCTGGTTGCGGGTGCGCCTATCATTGGGAAACTCCTGCTCGTAGCGAAGCGCGCCGGCGAACCTATACTTATCGCCCCCGCTTACCATCACGCTGTGGCTATGGTATACGCCGAGACGCTCAAGCAAGGATTGCGCCTGATCCCTGTTGCTTAACCCGCGCAAACTATCCAGCGTGGTGCCATACTGCGCGTCCGTAATCGTATTATCACGAAAGCGCTCTACCCAGCGTCGGGGAAGATCGTTCATGTAGTACCCTTTCTTTTTCTCCAACCGCCCGTCGCCGTACGTGCGGTAGAGCCAATCCATATAATCTACATACTCTTCGCTCGACATCAAGTTCAGACCCGAGAGGTTTGCCCGCGGTTTGAGCTGCACCATCCCATCGTACATCACCTGAAGCGAACCCTCTCCGCTCTCCGTCTCAATCACAATGACACCATTCGCAGCCCGTGCGCCGTATATAGATGCCGCGGCGGCATCCCGAAGCACCGTCACGCTACGCACCGTGGCCGGATTTATCTGTTCGAGCGCCCCCTCGTAGGGAAGCCCATCCAGTACAAGCAGCGGCGATGCGTTGGCCATCAGGCTCGTCACGCCCCGCACCTGTAGCTTCTTCGTCACGCTGTTATACGTCACGCCCGCCGTTAATCCCTCCAGCGGGCCGTCCAAACTCCTGACATTCGCCTGCGCAAGATCCTTCCGCCCAAATATAGCGTAAGAACCGGTGCTACGCTTCTTCTCTATCTTCTGGTAGCCGGTCACCACAACCTGCGCAATCTCCTCATTCGCCTCGCGGAGCGCCACATTAATCTCCGTTCTTCCTCCTACAGTCTCCTCCCGGCTCGCGTAGCCTGTGTAGAGAAAAACTAAAACGCTTTCCCCATCTGGCACTTGCAACGTGTATCGGCCCGCGTTATCGGTAACCGCCCCCCGCTGCGTGCCCTTGATAAGGATATTTACTAGGGGCAGCGGCGCTCCATCGGCCGCATCCGTCACCGTGCCGGTCACGGTTCGCCCCTGCGAAAAGGCTACCATTACCGTTAGGGTGAACGAAATCATTAATGATACCAATCTCTTCATAAATTTCTAACCAGCTATTTATCCATACTTAAATGATTTCGGCAAAGGTAGCCATTATTATTCACACTACACGCAAAATGCGCATCGAAATGACAAATATACATAACATTTTAAGGTTATATCGTAAACGTATCCATCATCCTGACCAATGGCGGATTTGAAAAACGCAAGAAGGCATAGAACGGAAGTCCGCGGAATCGCAGATACGCAGCAGAACCGCCTATATATAAAAGATGCGGCAGCCCTCACGCCGCCAGGACGTTACCCCCTCACTTCTTAGCATCCGGGTCGGGAGGATAGGCAATGCGGGTATGATTCATCGTCAGAAGCTTTTGCACGAATACCCGCTTGACCGTCTCGATGTCGTGTATCGTTATCTCGCTATCGTTATACTGTTCAAGCGTTTGCTGACGCTCAACGATTGCCTCCACCATGGATTGCAGCGCATCCTTAGTGAAGGGGTTCAGGCTTCTCGATGCCGCCTCGATGGAATCGGCCATCATTAGCACCACCGTCTCCTTGGAGTGCGGCCGGGGGCCAGGGTAGCTAAAACGCGCCTTGGGATCCTCCTCCTGCGGATGCTTCGCGCGGTACATCCGATAGAAATACGCGGTTTGCGTAGTGCCATGGTGAGTTCGTATGAAGGCAATGACCTGCTCCGGCAGGCGGTGCTTCCGCGCTATCTCAACGCCATCCACCACATGCTGGATAATTTTACGCGAACTTTCTTCCTCCGTTAGATCGGCGTACGGACTCTTCATCCCGGCCGATTGGTTTTCCGTGAAAAACTCAGGATGCACCATTTTTCCCAAATCGTGGTAAAGGGCCCCCGCGCGCGTGAGCAGCGAATTTCCTCCTATCTCCGTCACGGCGGCTTCCGCCAACGTCGCTACCTGCATACTGTGTTGGAACGAGCCCGGGGCGCGTTCGGACAGCTCCCGCAACAGCGGCTGATTCACATCGCATAGCTCCATGAGCGTCGCCTCCGACACAAAACCAAACATCCGCTCCAACGGGTACATCAACGGGTGCACCGCCAGCGTAAAGAAAGAATGCACCATGAAGAGCCCAACGTCGAATGCCGTGATAGAACTAACGCTCCCCTCGTGCAGCAGCGCCGTGAGCGCATGAACCACCACCAGCGTAAGCAGGGTACAGCACACCGACACGAATAGCTTGCCGCGACGGTAAATCGTCCTTATGCTGAACAGCGCCACCACGCCCGCGGCTAAATTCAGCGTCATAAAATCGAAACTATTGCTGGTGAATAGCGCCACGAGGAAAATCATCGTGAGATGGGTCACCAGCCCCACCCGCCCGTCGAAAAAACTTTTCGTCAAGAATGGCACGACCAGAAATGGTACCGCGTACAGAAACTGGGGCGCAAACCGTATGCAGAGGTACGCCACCGCCACCAGCGCGGTTATCTGAAGCACAAGGAACAGGAAGCTACGCCTCTCCTTGAGCACCCCCGGGCGGTACCACAGGAAGAAGCAGAAGTAGAGGAGGAACACCAGCGAAAGCGATAAAAAGATCCCAGCCTCATTCCCTGCGCGCCGCCACCCGGTGTATTGTCTCTTTTGAATCTCTCGCTGGAGCGACACGAGCTTGCGATAGCTTTCCGAGGTCACCACATCCCCCTGATCTATTATGCGCTCCCCCGCATGTACCACCCCCTCTGCGTGCGCAATCGTGCGCAGCTTCTCCTCGCGCAGCTGGCGGGTCAGCAGAGAATCGTAGCTCAAATTCACCACCAAGCGGTTCGAAAAATCCATCGTCCTCCACATCGCATCCCCAGCGCGGGTCGTATCCGCTCGCTGGAGCGCACCCACCAGAAAGCCGTTCGCGCTCTGCGGGGTGAACACATCGCGCAGCTGCGTCTCGTAGCTCACATGGCTGCGCAGCACCGCGAATTCGCCATTCGTCGAGGTCTGGAGCACCTGCCCGCTGCTCACAACCCCGCACGTGTAGAGGTAATCCAACGTGTTGTCGACAGCAGCCCGCAGCCCATCCAGCAACGCAGCCTCCGCGCTGCGCGGTAAGGGGCGCGAGGCGGCGCGCGTCTCCCGCCATGCCGCTTCGCACTGCGCCGATATCGCCCGCTTCACCTCACCGCGCACCGCCGTGTCAAGACGAAAAACCGGGAGAACCCGCTGGGAAACCTCACGTTGCGCCTGCGCCTGCTCCTTCGCGCTCAGGTAGAGTGGATAGTCGAACGGCGCCCGTAGCATGGGGTACACCCACACCTTCCCCTGCTGAAACTCGTAATGGAAATGCGACTGCCGCGGCGCCAGCACGTACAGCAGCCCCACCGCGCCAAGCAGGTAGAGCGCGGGGAGCCAGTAGCGCCGCAGCGAAAACCGTTCCCGCTGCCTAGTTGCCATCGCCTCGCCTACGCTCATCCTCGCCCCTCCAGCCCGTTTTTATAGCAATTCGCTTCCCCTTGCATCAACGCTACCGATCCGCCCTTTTCCGACGTTTCGCCAGGGTCTTCTCCCGCTTCTCCCCCTCCGCCGCGTCCTCACCCGGAAGCTCCTCATTGGGATCGTCAACTATGATTCTACCGCAATTCTCACACACCACAACCCGCTTGTGCGAACGGATGTCCAGCTGCCGTTGCGGGGGTATACTACGGAAACACCCACCGCACGCCCCGCGCACCACCGTAACCACCCCTAGCCCATTCCGCACGTTTCGGCAGATACGTAGATAGGCGCGCAGCAACCGCTCGGGCAGCTGCGCTTGCAGACGGCTCGCCTCCTCGCGCAGCTTCTCCTCCTCAACGCCCGTCTCGGCTATCAGCGCATCCAGTTCCGTCCGCTTCTCCCGCAGATCGATTTCACGCTCCTCTATGAGTTTTTTCGTCTCTTCGATGGACGCGCTCAGCTCTTCGCCTTTTGCTTTCAAATCCTTGATCTGCTTGTTGCGAAGCTCAACGTCAAGCTGCTGGTACTCTATCTCCTTCGTCAGCCCTTCGTACTCGCGATTATTCCGCACATTCATCAGCTGGCCCTCATACTTCTTGATGAGAACCTCCGCGCTCTTTATCTCGTGGCGCTTCGTGGTTATGTCCGCCGTGCCCTCCTTCAGCGCCTCCTGCAATTTCTCTATACGTATTTGCAGCCCCGCGATCCCATCCTCCAAATCCTCCACCGCCATCGGCAGCTCGCCCCGCAGCATGAGAATCTGCGCAATGCGCGAATCCACCCGCTGCAATTCGTATAAAACGCTCAAACTGTTCTCCAGCGTCAACTCCTCAAGCTGACTCTCTCTCTTTTTCTCTACCATCGCTCTGCACTTAATGTATATTTAGTAGTACCGCAAAGGGCCCTCATCTCGCACACTCTCACGCACCGCGAATGTAGGCAATTTCTTTCGAATTAAACGCGATAGCAGTTCCACGGCGCCACGCTCACTCTCACGGTGCCCCACATCCACCAGCAGCATCTCCCCCACCCCACGCTGAAAATCATGGTACTTCGCATCGCCCGTAACAAACGCATCGGCGCCGCCCCGCTGCGCCTCGGTGTACAAATCCATTCCGCTCCCCCCGCATAGCGCCACATCCCTCACAACCTGCACACCATCCGACACGCTGTACCTAAGCATTGCAGCATGAAATTTCTCCTTCACTAGCGCCAAAAAATCATCTTTCGCCATTGCCCGCGCGAGCGCACCCCTTACGCCCAGCGCACGCCCCCCCGCAGCCCTACCCAACGGGTCCAAGGCCGCAAGCCCCCCCCGGGCGCGCCCGCGGGCCGGGCGGCGCGCGGG
>JABCPG020000028.1 GCA_013333195.2 Bacteroidia bacterium | reverse complement strand
GCGCGCGATACGGAGATTCGTGTAGAGGGGCCGGAGGAGTCTGTAGATCGATTCCAGGGGTTGCTCGAGCAGCTTGTCGGCTACTATCAACATGTTGGGCGGGTGGATCTGCCGTACCTCGAGGCTTTGCTGCATGGAGAGTTGCCGCAAGAGGTGAGTTCCGGGCAGGAGCGTGCGATAGTTTATGGGCCGCGTGGAAAAGTGATTTGCGCCCGTACGCCGCATCAACGCGAGTTGGTGGAGCAGTGTAAGGCTAACGATTTAGTATTTGCCGTGGGGGCGGCGGGTTCGGGGAAGACCTATACGGCTATCGCCTTGGCGGTAAATGCGCTTAAGAGTAAGCAGGTGCGCCGGGTGGTTTTGACGAGGCCTGCGGTAGAGGCAGGTGAGCGTTTAGGCTTTCTGCCGGGCGATCTTAAAGAGAAGCTGGACCCCTATTTGCAGCCTCTTTACGATGCTCTCAACGATATGCTTCCTCCCAAGCTACTATCAAGTAAACTGGACGAGGGGGTGATTCAGATAGCCCCGCTGGCGTACATGCGAGGGCGTACGCTCGACAATGCCTTTGTTATTCTAGACGAGGCGCAAAATGCGACGCGCAACCAGATGAAGATGTTTTTAACGCGCATGGGGCGCAACGCGAAGTTTGTCGTTACGGGGGATGCCACGCAGATAGACCTCCCTAGCCCTGGACAATCCGGGCTTACCTACTCAATAGGACTTACGCGTGGGATTAAGGGAATTGCCGTGGTGGAGTTTTCCACGGTTGACGTAGTGCGGCATGAGTTGGTGTCGCGGATTGTGCGAGCCTTTGATGAGGCGCGGGCGCAAGAGCAGGAGGAGTCGTTGCATCGAGAAGCGGAGAGTAAGTGACAAAAAGACTAAAAAGGTTAGGGCATGAATAATTCAGTAGTAGAGACGAACTTTCATTTTGATGGTGCGCAGAAGGTGTACCATGGCAAGGTGCGCGACATGTACTTTCTGCCGAACGAGCAGATAGTGATGGTGGTGACCGATAGGATTTCAGCGTTTGATAGGGTGTTGCCCTGGGGTATTCCGCAGAAAGGCGCGGTGTTAAACAGGATTGCGGCGGAGTTCTTAGGAATATCGTCAAGCATTGTACCGACTTGGCTTCGTGCGGTGCCGCACCCGATGGTGACGGTGGGAGTAGCGTGCGAACCGTACCCGGTGGAGATGGTGGTTCGAGGCTATTTGAGCGGCCATGCCTGGCGCGAGTACGCGGCAGGGAAACGCGAGATTTGCGGCGAGAAACTCCCGGAAGGTTTGCGAGAGAATGATAAACTTCCAGAACCGATTATAACCCCAACAACGAAGGCAGTGGAGGGGCATGATGAGGATATTTCTGGCGAGGAGATAGTGCAGCGCGGGTTAGTGAGTCGCCATGACTACGAAGAGTTGGAACGCTACTCGAAGGCACTTTTCCAAAAGGGAAGCGAGGTGGCGGCGGCGCATGGGTTGATATTGGTGGATACTAAGTATGAGTTTGGCGCTTTTCATGGGGCGATACACCTAATTGATGAGATACATACTCCCGATTCCTCCCGTTACTTCTACGCGGAAGGGTATGCCGAGCGGCAGAAGAAGGGTGAGCCGCAGCGTCAGCTTTCCAAGGAGTTTGTGCGCCAGTGGCTCATGGACGAGGGGTTCCACGGGAATGTTGGGGATAAGATTCCGACGCTGACGGAAGCGAAGGAACGTGAGGTATCCAACCGTTACATTGAGCTTTACGAACACATCCTGGGAAAGAGGTACGAGCCGGTGGCGTACGGAAGTGTTATGGAGGATATAGAGTCGGCGGTAAAGCGTTGCGTGCGTTAAGTTTATCGGAAGTTAGCTCGCGGCATGTAGGGAGGGGGATGCAGTCCAAGGAAAGGCGAAAGCTGCAGGGATTGACCCATTTTTAATGCGAGAGACTTTTTCGGCAAACATATAGTAAGAGTCGCCGGTCGTTGGGTTGGCGGCTCTTGCTATATATGTACTTCTAGAGGTATAGAGTATTAGTTAAGAGCATTTTGGCTAGGGAGCTACTCCTTGTGAGAATTGCCTTTTTTGCGGTAGAATGCAAGGTACGGCGAGAAACTTTTTTGCTCCACCATCGTGTTGAAGTTGTCCGGAGAGATGGGCATTACAGTTAGTTTCACGCCCTCGATGGGTTGCGCCTTATCTAGATCGTTGGCAAAAGCTTGCGCAGTGTTTTCATCGTCAAATGTTTTTACCGTGAGCAGCGTAGTGTTGTCATTAAGGGGGGAGTCGAACACCTCGAGATTGAGGTTTACATTCCAGTCTACGCAAAAGGAGAGGATGCTAAATTTTTGCTCCTGTATATTTCCACCGGTAGGAATTGCGGCTGTTACCCAGAACTTGCCTCCGCTCTCCTTGAAGGAAGTATTGCTGCTGCTGCTATCCATTTCGCCTTCAACGGTAGGCGTTTCATCGAGCTGGTTCTCTTGAAGCTCGAGACGCTGCATGGAGGCGAGGACATCCTGCGCGTAAAGAGCCTGCGGAGTTCCTTGCCGCTTCGCGGCGAAAGCCTTTAGCGCCTGGAGCTGCTCGGAGCTGCCGGCCGTTTTCCCTGAGGCGAGCGCGATTAGGAGTTCGAATTGGGTGGCGAAATCGCCATCGCGGCTAAGCGCTAAGCCCTGGTCGGCGAGCAGTTTTGCCTCGTCGCGCCTATCCTTGCTGAGAGCCATGAGCGCGGAGTCGTACAGGCGTTCGAGCTGGGCAGTTAGCGCTTGTACGTTTTGGATGTAGTTTGGGTCGATTAGCCGGTGCGCGTAAGAGCTTTCGGGGTATTTGCTAAGGATTGAGGCGCGTAGCTGCTCCATTTTTTCGGTGAGATTACCCTCCTGCGCTGTAAGGTATGCGAAGTAGAGCGCCTCGGGGGCGTCGTCTTGGTTTGCAAATCGTGCGGCTAGGGTTTCGAATCTTTCGATGGCCTCTGGGAATGCGTTGAGGTCGTATCGATAGACATCGCCCATTTGTCGTAAAGCTCTGATTATACGTGCGTTGGAAATCGCGAGTAGAGAGTCGTTTTGCGGTAGATTTTGCAGATAGAACTCCCTCTTTTTCGCGTTGGTTTCCCTGGTAGAATCGGTTGGGCTTACAGGATTTGCTTCGTTTGGAGAGGCAAAATTATCGTGCCTATTTTTACGTCTCCAGTTGTCTTCAAGCTTTCGAGATCCCCATCGTCGTTTGAAATCGCTTCGTCCGAAGCTCATGGTTGAAGGGTTGTAGAAATACCAGTCGCCCCCGCTTTGGTTTTGCGTGTTGACATTAGCAGAGCCACGGTACTGATTCTGCATGGCGAATTGCCGGTCGCGCTGTTCCTTTTCGGTTTCGAGCTGCTGGAGTCGCTCCTGCTCCTTGACATTTTCAATAATGTTGTCGATGAGCTTTACGCGTTGCTCTTCTGGGAGCATAGCGATGCGTTGGAGGCTGTCCTCCCGTGCGATGGTCTGCGCGGCTTGGCCGAGCCGGCCGAGCGCGTTGCCGCGTGTGAAGAGAGTTTCGTAGTTGGCGTAAGAGGATGGGAGAGAGGCGAGCGCGCTGTCATAGAACTGAGCTGCATCGAGGTACTTTTTTTGCGCGAGGTGGTGGTTGGCGATGCGTAGGAAGGCAGAACCCTTTAGCATTAAGTTTGCGGTGCTTGCAGATGCGGCTTTTTGAAAAAAAGTCATAGCATTCGAAGTATCACCGCTGGCGAGAGTGACCTCTCCGAGGGCATAGTATATTTGATCGAAGAAGTCGATATTTTTTTCATCGTGGAGCATTTTTTCAAGCTCTTTGGCGGTGCCGCGGCCCTTAATTTTGGCGTCGATGGCGATTTTCTTCACCTTAGCGTTAAAGCTCATTTCGTAGCTGTTAGCTTTTTTCGCCACGGCGGAGAACTCCCTGCGCGCCTGCGGCAGGTTGCCGGTGATTTCGTATAGCGCGGCTAGGGCCATCCGGCATCGTGTTTTTTCGTCGCCGCGCTGCGCGTTCTGGGCGGCGATTTCACCGTATTCTTTTGCCTTTTCGTAGTGCCCCATTGCCGTCAGGAGATCCGCATAAATGCCGGCGAATAGGAATTTAGCATACTTTGAGGAAGGCTTCGTAGCCATAGAGTCGAGGGCCAGCATTTTTTCGGTTGCGGCGAGCGTATCCCCATTGAGCGCGCTTAGCCGCGCGAGCCAGAGTTGAGCTTCCCAACCCTCATAACTATCCTTGAACTGCCTTGCGGTGAATTCGAGGGCTTGCTGGCTGAGTTCGTACTCGGCGTTCCAGAGCCGAGCTTTACCCATGAGGAGCCAAGCCTTTCGGGCCCAGGGATTAAACTCGTTCTGTTTCTGAAATTGGTTCTCTTTTTCGGTAAGTTTGCCTTCCTTCGGGGCGGGTTTTGCGGTTATGCTATGGAGCCTGATCAGGGCGGCGCACTTTTCAATGGAGCGGTCCATGTCGCTTCCGCATTCCGTTGCGGCCTCTGGGAGTCCCGTGAGGATGAAAGGCAGAGGGCGGGCGTAGTCGAGTTTGACTTTTGTGGTAGCCGCTTCCACACCTGCATTGTACGCCTGCTCGGCGTTGAAATAAAAGTTGAAACGAGCAGTGGTGCGATGGTAGGCCCGCGAGATGGCAGTGTTTCGCTTCGTGCTGCACGAAGCGATTGCAGCAACGATGAGGAGTGTTAGCGAGATTGAGAATAGGGTTTTGCTTCGCAGTCCTAAGTAGTTCGCCATGTTTGTGTATAGATGCGCGAAGGTATAAAATTTCGCGTAGAGCGTGCGGGTTGGGCCCTACGTGAGCGCGTAAGAGGTTGAGATGCAATTTTGCGATTAGTGGGAGCGAGGGGGTGTCGGCTGCGCGTAGAAGGGCTTCCGTTGGAATCCGTGAGAGCTGAGGAGATCTGGGGTTGTCCTACGGGTTTGTTCCATAAGTTTTAACTACCCAACATCAAGTGTATAAATTAGTTAACCGATACTAATCTGAGATTAATGGTGTCAAGGAGTTAGAGAAATTTGCGCGAGTGATTTTCTGTACGTACCTTTGCGCTGGATTTCGAGGTTGATATGGAAAGGCCTCTTCGTCTAACGGTTAGGACGTCAGATTCTCATTCTGAAAATAGGAGTTCGATTCTCCTAGAGGCTACAAGGTGGAAGGTTTGAGTCGGGGGGGAAGGTAAATAGTTCGCTTTGGAACTATTTCTTTATTCTAGGGTTGGTCCACGCGGTGCTGGAGGGTGCTGTTGATGGTTGGAGGCGGATAGAGTTGATGGGAAAGGGTCGTTTTTCTAAAAAATAAAAGTCATGCTGGAGATTATAAAGGGGACACTGCTTGATAAGTACGCGTCGATTAGCGGTCGGGCCAATCGGACGGAGTACTGGTTGTGGGTGTTATGCCAATTCGTATTGGGAATCGTTGTTAGCGCATTCATGGCGGTGAGCGATACGCTATACTACGTGCTTTCGGGTATTGTTACGGTGGCGTTGCTGCTGCCGAGCATATGCGTAGCGATTCGGAGGCTCCACGATACTGGGCGCGGCGGTGGATGGTGTTTCATAGCTCTTATTCCGTTGGTAGGGGCTATTTGGCTTTTGGTGCTGATGCTGCTCCCTGGAGAGCCGGAGACGAACCGTTTTGGGGATGTGCCCACGACGAGCCTTTAATGCTTAGTTTTGTAATTGGTTTCGAATGGTGCAGGGGATTTTCCCTGCACCATTTTTTTGTTACCGTTTTTTTGAGGAAGCTAGGTGCAAGTAGTGTATGGCGGGTGAAGGAGTGTAACCATGCTTGCGTCTTCACCTTGTGGCAAGCTGCGGGATTCTATATTCTGTTCGCTGCGCTACGAATTGTGTACTTTTGCTTTTGTCGCATCGGACATTTTGCGGACGTGGTGTGAAAAATGTATATCTTTGCGTCCGTTAATTTGATCGAATGACGTGGTGCCTGCGTTTGGATGTTGGAAAAAACAATTAGGGAATGTGCGTCTGGCGCAGGGTGTAAGAGTTTTCGTAGAGGAAGGAGAGCCTTACGCGTGCGGGTGCTGGAGAAAAGGAGTATGGGTAAGGAGGTGGTGAGGCGTTAGGTACGTTTTTTGTTGGGAAGGGTTGGGGGTGTAGAAGGGGTGGTTCTGTGGGGATGGTATGCGTTATTTGATTACGAGGTCTGTTGCTATGAGGAAAGATGCGTGCAGGGTGCTTTTACTTTTGCTTTTAAGCTGCGCAACGATTACGCGGGCATTGGGTGAGGCTATAGATACATTGCAGCTTAAAGCGGAGTGGGAATCGTCGGTGAGACATGCAGAAGATACATTGCGCGCGCAGGCTTTTGCAGATCATCTCCGTGCGTACCTGGAACAGAGTTCAAATTGGAAGGTTCCATTACCACGGTTCGATGGGGTAAGCGATGTAGAGGCTAAAGGCGGGGCGCTGCGCCTTATTACCTGGGCGTTCCCGCTGGCATCCCGAGAATGGGCGCATATGGGTTTTTTGGTACGACCTCGCCGTGGTGGGGGCGTTCTGTGCGTTCCGCTGCGGGATAAGAAGCTTTTGGTTGGGGACGGCATGATTCAGGAGTCGTGGTTGACCGAGGCGGGCGATGCGAATTCGTGGGTTGGCGCGGTATATTTCGATGCAAAGGCCTTTCCCTACGGTCGCGATACGGCTTACCTTCTTATTGGAGTGGCGGGCTACAATGCATTTGTAGCAAGGCGTGTTATAGAGACGCTCCATGTGACCCCGGCCGGGGAAGCGCATTTTGGCCTTCCGCTGCTCATGCAGGGGCAACGGCGTTTGGGGCGCATTATGCTTTCGCATGGGGCGCGGGTAGGAGCAGAGATAAATTTTGTGCCGGGTAAGAATCAAGTACTTATGGACCATCTTTCCCCATCCTCCGATGCGTATGTAGGGATGCCGGCGTACTATGGACCAGACTTTTCCTACGATGCTCTAGAGCTTGGGCCTGGTGGCGTGTGGGTTTACACAACCAATGTGGATCCGCAGGCGTTTAACAAACCTTCAAAACGTAAGGTTGGGAGAAACGCCCGTGTAGGGCGGGGGAATAAAGGCGTGGGAGAGTATACCCCGAATTGGAAGTAGCGGGTGTAGCGCGCCGTAAAGTTGAGTCGAGAAAATACAGCGTGGGGTTCGCCCCCATTAAAGCAGGAATCAACGCAAAGAAAATGAAAAAGGCAAAAGTATTTTGGAGTGCGCTGTCGCTACTCCTGATTGTAGGTGGATGCAATACAGGGAGTAAGCAGAAGATTGCGCAATTGCAGTCATCGATTGATTCGATTGCTGCGGAATCGGAGCAGAAGAGCAAGCTGATAAACGAGTTTTTCGCATCGATAAACGCTATAGAAGAAAGTTTGGCCAACGTGAAGAACCGAGAGAAGGCGATAGGAGAGAGCGTTAAGAACTATGTTGGCACGGAGATTCCGAGCGATGCGCGAGAACGGATTAACGAGGATATATTAGCGATTAACGACCTAATGTCGCGCAACCGAGAGCAGATAGCAAAGCTAAGCGCGTCGTTGAAAAAGTCGAATATTCATGCTGCGGAGTTGCAGCGTATCATACAGAGCACGGAGCAGAAGTTGCGTGAACGCGATTCGACCGTACTGCTGCTAAAGAGCCAGCTTGAGACGCTGAATTTCTCAGTGGATTCATTGAGCGTGGTTGTGGAAGAGCTGAATGCATCGAATGACGAACTTGCGGAATTGGTGGCGTCGAAAGATGCGAAGCTGAATGAGGCGTGGTTTGCAGTGGGAAAGAGGAGCGAGCTAATAGATAACCATGTACTAGAAAATAGGTTGCTAGAGCGAAATTACCGGTTACGTCGGGACTTTAACCGTGAGTATTTCACCGCGATAAATATTTCCCAAACGGATTCAATCCCTCTATTTTCCAATGGTAGCGGGGTTGTGGTCACGAGTCATCCCCATGATAGCTACAGGCTAGAGGAGGATAGCAAGGGGAATGCCAGGATGCTTGTAATAACTGATAAAGAGGTTTTTTGGAGCGCGTCCCGGTTCTTGGTAGTGGTTGTGAAATAGGGTTAATTTAGCGTAATAGGGAGGAGAGAATGCGCTGCGAGTTAAAGGGGGTGATGCGGCGCGCTGCGCGGAGCGTACGGTGAGAGGGAGGAGGACTACGCCCTGAATAGGGAGCTTCGAGGTTGATGCGCTATGCGCGGGGCGGGGAGCTGTCGGTTTTGCTGGATGCTACAGAGAGGACGTGGGCGGCTTTATATCATACCCGATTTGTGATTGGCCCGAAGTCGGGTCGTTCCGCCATGCGATTAAGGTAGAAAACAGTAGTAGCTGAGGCGAGGAGTCGCCGTGAGTTCTGAGTAAATTCTGTTTGTGAATAGGAGCGGGCAAAGATGGCAGTATACAGAAGTATGTTCTGTAGCTGCCATCTCTGCTGAATAGGGGCTTGCGGTAAAACCGTAGCATCCCTTGCCTAATCGTTTGGAGATTGGGGTTTACGTACTCGTTGAGGAGGCACTTTACGTTTGGGCGGAACGCAGAGAGGCTTGAGCGCCAGATTTTTTTCGGGAGGTGCATTGCGAGAGTCGTGTAAAAAAAGGGGTATCTTTGCTGCTTGGAGACAAGTAAGGATTAAGGATGTCAAAAGGAGAGATTGTGCTGCGCGGGGTGCGTGTAAATAACTTAAAGGGGGTGTCGGTCAGCATTCCGAGAGGACAACTGGTGGTTCTTACCGGGCTGTCGGGATCAGGCAAATCCTCCCTGGCGTTCGATACGCTGTACGCGGAGGGTCAACGTAGATATGTGCAAAGCCTTTCGGCGTACGCGCGGCAGTTTTTGGGTCGCTTGCCCAAGCCGGATGCAGATGAGATAAGCGGGATTCCCCCGGCGGTGATGATTTCGCAGCATGTGAATACGAAGAGTTCGGTTTCGACAGTGGGGACGTTTTCAGAGACGTATGACTACCTGCGCCTTCTGTTCGCTCGTGTTGGTCGGATTGTTGATCCGAAGACGGGCGAAGAGCTGCGGAGCAATAGCACTAAGGATGCCATTGATTATATATTTTCTTGCCAAGGGAAACGGATAGTGCTGCAAGCCCCGCTTGCCGAGCAGATACAGGAGGCGATGGGAGAGGCGCAAAAACGCCTTGAGTTGGGGAAGGGGACGACCAGCAAAGCGAAGGCGTTGGGGGTAAGCATCGTGCTGGACCGCTTAGCACTATCTGGCTATAGCCGCGTGGTGGTAGAAGGCGTGACGCACGAAATAGAAGCGCCGGAAGCGCGGTTAGAGGTGTCGCGGCTGGACGGAGAATTTTACCTGTTGATAGATCGTTTTGTGCCGGACGATAGCGAGGAATTTCGTGGGCGGTGCGGAGATTCAGTGGAGCTGGCATTCCGGGAGGGGAATGGAGCGTGCCGGCTTTCAGTGGAGCGTGATGGAGCATGGGAGAATAAAGATTTTGACACCCGCATACTGCTCGATGGGGAGCAGTTTCCGCTCTTGCGGCCGGAGCTGTTTAGCTTTAACAATCCTTTAGGGGTTTGCAAGACGTGCAATGGATATGGGAAGACGTTGGGGATTAGCGAGGAACTGGTGGTGCCGGATCGGAGCCTTTCGGTTTTTGATGGTGCCGTGGCCTGCTGGCGCGGGCCGGTGGGCCAACAGTACTGCGGAATGTTCATTTTGGCCGCTGCGCGTTATGATTTCCCGGTGCATCGTCCGTATAGCCAGCTGACG
This sequence comes from Bacteroidia bacterium, assembly GCA_013333195.2. Classification (GTDB taxonomy): domain Bacteria; phylum Bacteroidota; class Bacteroidia; order Bacteroidales; family CAJPTX01; genus Bacteroides_D. Next base: position 16,855 of record JABCPG020000028.1, on the reverse strand, counting down.
CAAGCCCAACGGCAGCTCCTATGGAAAGGCGATGGAGAAGAGGTGCATGGAATAGACGAGTATTTTGCAGCCATGCGTTCGCAATACCACAAGGTACAGAATAGGGTGATGATAGCCCAATATTCCGGGCGAGCCGAGTGCCCGGAATGCCATGGCCAGCGTCTCAACCGTGAGGCGCTGTGCGTGCGGGTAGGAGGACGAAACATAGCGGAACTGGTATCAATGCCGATAGATGAACTCCTTCCGTTCGTGGAGCAATTGCAGCTGCAATTCGATGCGCGAGAGAAGTCGGTGTCCCGTCGGATCATGATAGAGCTGACTACCCGTTTGGGGTGTCTTCTAGATGTAGGGCTGGGGTATCTTACGTTGGATAGGCAGGCTAAGACGCTAAGCGGCGGGGAAACGCAACGTATCAATTTGGCCACGGCGCTTGGCAGCTCGCTTGTGGGTTCGCTGTACATTCTCGATGAGCCGACAGTGGGTTTGCACCCTGTGGATACGGGGCGTTTGATACGGGTGCTTCTTCGACTTCGGGATCAGGGGAATACGGTGGTGGTGGTGGAGCATGACGAGGAGATAATGCGAGCTGCGGATAAGCTAATTGATATGGGACCACGAGCGGGTTCGGGCGGAGGCGAGGTTGTCTTTGCTGGGAGGGTGGAAGAGCTAGCGGGTGCTAGAGGTAGCCTTACGGCGGATTACCTGATGGGGCGCAAGAAGATTGAGGTTCCGCCGTCACGGCGTGATTTACGAGATTTCGTGCTGCTTAAAGGAGCATCGGCGAATAATTTGCAGAGCGTAGATGTTCGCGTTCCGCTCCATGCGCTCACGGTTGTAACGGGGATGAGTGGGTCAGGCAAATCGACATTGATCCGAGATGTGCTTTTACCGTCGTTGGATTTGTATCTCGCGGGGGATGCAGTTGGTTATGCCCACGCGCGCAGCGTGGAATTGACGGGTGGGTCTACGCTTACGGGTAGCATGTTTATAGATCAGAATACGCTTACCCGTTCGCTTCGTTCGACACCCATAACCTACACGTCGGCGTTTGGAAACGTCCGCTCACTTTTTGCCATGCAGCCTGCGGCTAAAGAGCGCAACCTTGCTGAGCGGAACTTTTCGTTTAATGATACGGTGGGGGTTTGTCCAGAATGCCAGGGCCTCGGTCGGATTACGGTGGATATGCAGTTCATGTCGGACGTAGAGATGGAGTGCGAGGTGTGCCACGGCAAACGTTATAACGGAGATGTGCTAAGCGTGCGGTACCGCGGCCAGAGCATTAGCGACGTGTTGAATATGACGGTGGAGGATGCGGAGCAATTTTTCATGTCAGATAGTGCTTCCCAAGCGCAGCAAGTGGCATCTACGCTCCGCGTGCTGCGCGAAGTGGGTTTGGGCTACGTGACGCTAGGGCAACCGACGAGTACTCTAAGCGGCGGCGAGGCCCAGCGCCTAAAGATTGCTTCCTTCCTACTCGATGTGCCCAAGGGCGAGCATTTATTACTGGCGTTCGATGAGCCTACTACGGGTTTGCATTTCGATGATATAAAGACACTTATGGGAGCGTTGGGTAAGCTTATAGAGGTGGGCCATACGGTGGTGTTGATTGAGCATAACGTTGAGGTGATGAAGCTGGCAGACTGGCTCATAGATTTGGGACCAGGCGGTGGGAAGCATGGGGGGAGAGTGGTAGCGATGGGACGGCCGGAAGAGGTGGCGCGTGCAGAGGCGAGCGTTACAGGACGCTTTTTGAGTCGAGTGCTGGGAAGTTAGGTGCAACGGTGCAGGAGCAGTAGATTCCGCAGCCCTTACTAGCGGAAAGATGGCGGCAGATGCGCGGCTAAAAAAGTTTTCTAAGGCTAGCTTTCCTTTTGGAATGCCGTTGCGTTGCGAGTGGAAAAGCGTAAAAATAAATACTTTGACTCTCAAATATGGAGGTAGATGAATGAAGGTGACGATAATCGTGATGATGGATCAGAGGAATGGAATAGGGCGAGAGAATGGTTTGGTATTGGAACTACCGGAAGATTTGGCCCATTTCAAGCGCACGACGATGGGGCATCACGTGGTGATGGGCCGTAAGACGTACGAATCAATAGGTCGGCCTCTGCCGGGGCGCGAGGTGGTAGTAATGACAAAGAATAGAGATTACCCGTTGCCGGAAGGCGTGCTGCGGGCCGGTTCGTTGGAAGAGGCGTTGGGGCTGTGCATTGGCGATGAGGAGGTGTTTATCGCAGGGGGCGCGACGGTGTATCGCGAGGCGATAAAGCTGGCGGATAGGCTGCTAGTTACCGAGGTGGAGACGGAGAGTCCGTCACCGGATGCGTATTTTCCAACGATAGATAGGGAAGAGTGGCGTTACTGCAAGGCGGGCGAGAGGCAAACATCGCGGAATGGCTATCGCTACCGGATACTGGAATATACGCGGGGCTAGCGTAGGGTTTGCTACTTTGCGTAAGGATTATAAGAATCATTCGATATGGCAGAAGAGTTGCGGAAGCAGTCGGATAGGAACTTTTCGAATAGGCAGGGGCTAGCGGCGGTGGTAGATGCGAGCCGCGTGCCGCCGCAGGCAGTGGAGATAGAGCAAGCGGTGCTAGGGGCACTCATGACGGACAACGAGGCGGCAATAGAGTTGAGCGGTTTTTTGGAAGCGCAACATTTTTACCATGCGTGGCACGCCGCGATATACGAATCGATAGTGGCTCTGGTGCAGCGACAGGTGCCGGTGGATTTGTACACGGTTCATCAGGCACTGGTTGACAATGGCAAGATTGAGGCGGTGGGGGGAGCTTCGTATCTGGCGGAGCTGACGTTGAAGGTTGCTTCGAGCGCGCACGTTGTGGAACACGCAAAGATAGTGGTAGAAAAGTTTTTACTACGCGAGCTGATACGCGTGTCGAATGAGATAGAGAATGATTCGTACACCCAGACCGAGGATGTTCAGGATGTACTAGAGACCGCGGAGCGGAAGATATTTGAGATTTCTCAAAGCAATATACGTAAGGAGGTTAAGCGACTGCCAACAGTGCTGAACGATGCGCTTAAACTGATTAAGGAGGCGTCGAAAGCAGATTCGTCGATAGCAGGGCTAAGCACGGGATTCCCGCACGTGGATGAGCTTACTGGGGGTTGGCATAAAGGTGAGTTTATAGTAATAGCGGCGCGGCCCTCCGTGGGGAAGACGGCATTTGCGTTGAATATGGCCTACAATATGGCGATAAAGGATAAGCGAAAGGTGGCTTTTTTTTCGCTGGAGATGCCGAGTTCTTCGTTAGTGCTTAGATTGATAGCGTCGGAGACGGAAATAAATAGCAAGCAGCTTTCGTCAGGGCGTTTGACCGAAGAGCAGTGGGAGCGTATTAACTACGCCGCGTTAGAAATAGCTAAGGCGAACATATTCTTTGATAGCACGCAGGGGATAGGGCCCGGCGAGATCCGTTCGAAATGCCGTAAGCTGAAGTTGCAGTACGATATAGACATGGTGGTTATCGATTATTTGCAACTGATAACGGCGCCCTACAGCAAGGTTCAAAACCGGGAGCAGGAGATAAGCAAGATATCTCGTTCGCTAAAGGCGTTAGCCCTGGAGCTGGATATTCCGATAGTGGCGCTTTCGCAGCTGAATCGAGCCGTGGAGAATCGTGCGTCATCGCTATATCAACCCCAGCTATCCGATATCCGAGAATCAGGCGCGATAGAGCAGGATGCAGATATCGTTGCATTCGTGCATAGGCCGGAGAAACATAAGGTGCCGATGTACCCGGATGAGACCCCCACAACCGGTATGGCTGAGCTACGAATTGAGAAGAACCGTAGCGGAGAAACGGGTATCGTGTATTTAAGCTTCATAGCGAGCCAGACGAAGTTTGTCGACAATTTGTCGCAGCTGGATCACTACCAACAGCTTGACAAAGCGCTGCGGGATGAGCGCAATGCTCCAGGTACGCTAGGCGGAGGAGAAGGGCAAGGGAAGGGGTTGCGCGTGGTGGCGTCGGAGTACAATGATGGAGGTAATAAGAAAATAGGGCGCGCGAAGGCGGCAGAGCCGGATGATAGCATTGTGGCTGGGATAGGGCCCTACATGGGAAATCCGCTGGTAGCATTGCAGGATGCTGGAGATGATGATGCGCCGGAAGGCGTTGAGGATATGCCATTTTAAGCTTGTAATTTACGTGGTTTTGGAAGTGTTTCTGTGAACAAAAGGGAGGGCTGCACGTTATTCTGTTAGGTATCAAAAAGTCGAAGGAGAAGATATAGTATGGGAGTATTGGTAGGCAAGAAAGCGCCGGAGATAAAGGCATCGGCGGTTGTTAATGGCGGAGAGATAGTAAACGATTTTACGCTGTCGCAGTTTCAGGGGAAGAAGTACGTAGTTTTGTTTTTTTATCCTGCTGATTTCACGTTTGTGTGCCCGACGGAGCTTTTGGCATTTCAAGATAAGCTGAAGGAGTTTGAGCAGCGAGACGTGCAGGTTGTGGCTTGCTCTGTCGATTCGGTAAATGCGCATTGGAAATGGTTGCAGACGCCGCCATCGGAAGGCGGCATAAAGGGAGTTACGTACCCATTGCTGTCGGATCAATCGCATGTGGTGGCATCGAATTACGATGTGTACGCGGCGGAGGAAGATTGGTGCAACGAGTGCGAGAGCTTTTGCGTTGAGGGGATTCCGCAGGCGTACCGCGGTCTGTTTTTGATTGACAAGCAGGGTGTGGTACGTTACCAGGTGGTGAATGATATGCCTTTAGGGCGAAGCGTTGAGGAGACGTTGCGCATGGTAGATGCGTTACAGTTTTTTGAGAAGAACGGCGAGGTGTGCCCGGCAAATTGGCATAAGGGAGAGAAGGGTATGAAGGCCACTCCAGATGGAGTTGCGAAGTATCTTTCAGATCGCAAGTAGGAGGTGGTTAGATTGTACATTTTTTGTAATTAGGGAGAGAGGGTGAGAGCGCTGCGCTTTCATCCTCTCTTTCGGTAGGATTTAGAGTTGTTTTGTTAACGTGTTTTGATGCCATGAAAGAGAGAAAAAGCATTTTGTTCGTTTTGCTGCTAACGCTTCTTGGGATAGGGAGAGGGTATGGATTCGAGGGGGCAGGCACAAAGGATTCACCGTACAAGATACAGTCAGCTGCGGATTTGCTCATGCTTTCGGAACGAGTGAATGGGGGAGAGCAGTACGATGGTGTTCATTTTTTTCAGACATCTGATATAGATTTACAGGGCGAGCCGTGGATTCCGATAGGGACCGAGAAGGTGCCATTTTTAGGGAGCTACGATGGGGCAGGGCATACGGTATCGAATCTCGTGATATCGGGGCATAGGTCTTCCCGTCTGGGTCTGTTTGGGCTCGTGGGTAAAGGGGGAGCTACGGGGAATCCCTATATCTCCGGGATTCGACTCGAGGGGGTGACGATAAATGCCACCCGTAAGGAAGAGGACTTGGCCATTGGGGCCTTGGCGGGCGAGGTGCGTAGCGGCTATACGGTGCGCGGGTGCGCGGCGAAGATACGGTCGCTGTCGTTTGAAAGCGCAGCGGGAGGCAGCGGGACGCTGGGGGGATTGATCGGGGTGGCCGATGGGTGCGAGCTGTGGGATTGCTGGGGGGAACAGGCGCAAAAGGGGGGGGCAATAGAGGTGAAGAGCAGCGGTGCGTGCGTGGTTGGAGGGTTGCTAGGGCGCTTTGAAGGTTACGCGATGAATAAAACGCAAGCGCAAATACAGCGAGCGTTCGCCGATGTGAGCGTACGGGTGGAGGCAGTGCGTTCAACGGTGGGGGGCTTTGTAGGTGTGGCGAAGGATGTGTGGGTATCGGATTGTTTTAGCCTCGGAGATGTGAATGGGGTGGAAGGGGATGTGGCGATATTTATAGGTCGTATGGAAGGTAGCGGGCAGTGCTGCTATACCATGGGGAAATTGAACGTGAAGGGAGTCACAAAGCACCCCCTCATGCTAGCGGTTGGGGGAGAGGAGTGCGATAATTTTTACTATAAAGATTACTTTGGGCTTTTTCTTTCAGGCGCGAAGGAGAAATATGGACGAAAGTTTAGCGAAGCGGCCTTAAAGGGGGAGATTCTTCCGGAAGGTTTTTCCCAGCGGAGCTGGGAAGTGCATCGGGGCCAACCACCGCTACTAAAGATGCGGATAGGAGGGATGTCGATACGCTAGGGTGCGTTGATGTTTTTTTCACCGGTGGACGTAAAGATTGTTGCCTTACGCAACGGTCTTTACGTCTTTTTTTTGGCGAGGAAAGATTATATTTTCAGCTTCAAGAAATGTTAGGAATAGATATACGGTGCGCGGCCTGCTGCAGTCCATTTGCGCATGATGATGGTTGTGAAAAATGGGTAGATTTTGAGAGTCTTATGACGTTTTAGAAAGAGTTGCGAAGCGATAATTTGGCAAAGCATTAAGATTAGGTAAAAAAGACGTATCTTTGTCTTACCCGAAGGGTATATGATGAATGAGATAACTTTATAGGAGGAATAGCAATGCGTCGAAAGGTAGTGGCAGGAAATTGGAAAATGAACACGACTCCTGCGGAGGGGGTTGAATTGGTGAGAGAGATACAGGGTTTGCTGCGTGGGGCGACGCTTGGCGTTGAGGTTATGGTGTTTCCCCCGTTCACGCATATGGAGGCCGTGCGGCATGCGCTGGGCGAGGGGATAGTTTTAGGAGCGCAGGATTGCTCAGCGTACAGTAGCGGCGCATATACGGGCGAGGTATCGGTGGAGATGTTGGCGGCGGTCGGTTGTCGTTCCGTAATGGTTGGCCATTCGGAGCGTCGGAAGTATCATGGAGAGGGGGATGAGATGCTGTCGAAGAAGATAGGATTAGCTCTAGATGCTGGCCTTGAGGTGATGTTTTGCGTTGGAGAGCCGGAGTCTGTTCGAGCCCAAGGAGAAGACTCGGCGTGGCGTTATGTGGAGCAGCAATTGGGGGTTCTGATCGGATTTAAAGGGCGATTTGCAGGCAAGCTGAAAGTGGCGTATGAGCCGGTGTGGGCTATAGGTACAGGAAGGACGGCGAGTGCCCATGATGCGGGGTGGATGTGCAGCCGCGTGGAAGGGTGGCTAGAACAAAATGCTGGTGAGGGAGGAGATGCTCTCCCTGTGCTGTACGGCGGGAGCTGCAATGCGAAAAATGCGAGGGAGTTGTTCCTACAACCGGGCGTGAGCGGTGGCTTGATAGGGGGAGCATCGCTAAAAGCGGCGGATTTTGCGGAGATAGTGCGTTCGTTTTAGCGCGGGTGTGTGACGATGGCAGAGGGCTGGCTAGAGGTAAGGATTCGGCTCGGAGCTGGGGGCGAGTTATTGCTAGCTGCGGGCGTGCTGCAAGAGGCTCTTGTAGAGATGGGCTACGAGGGTTTTGTCACGGAAGATGCGGAAGTACTCCTTTGCTACGTGCGTAGAGATAAGTATAGCGTCGAGTCTTTGCAATCGATGCTCGATGCATTTGAAGCGGACGCGGCAGTTGATGCTCAGGAGTTACCGATAAAAAATTGGAATGAGGAGTGGGAGCGTAACGTGACGCCTGTCGTGCTTCGGGGTTCTTGCGACAGTATACGGATACGGGCTGCCTTCCATTCACCTGAGGAAGGGGATGTAATCGTGACGCCGCGAATGGCCTTTGGCACGGGCCATCATGCGACGACATCGCTAGTAGGCGAGGTACTAATCGATGCAGATTTGCGAGGTAAGAGGGTGCTGGACATGGGGTGCGGCACGGGGGTCTTGGCGCTCGTGGCGGTGCGCCGCGGCGCGGTTGAGGTGGATGCGATCGACTACGATGAGGATGCTGTGCGTAACGCGCGTGAAAACGTAAAAATTAATCGTGCAGAGGGGTGTGTGAATGTAATACATGGAGGGTTTGATGCGATTCCAAGGGGAGTGCAGTATGATTGTATAGCGGCGAATCTGACGTTGAATCTGCTGATGGCGCATATGTCACTGCTAGCGACGCATCTGCGAGGGGGAGATGGTAGATTGGTGGTGAGCGGTTTTTTGGCTAGGGATGTGAAGGAGCTATTGGAATGCGCACGACGCTACGGATTGCGAGAAATTGTCTGTCGGGAACGAGGAGAATGGGCGTGCTGCGTTCTAGGAAAGGAGGAGTGCTAATGGAACGAAGCTGTGGTCGCCCTCTGATTCGGTGGATTGCGTTGGTTACGGTGTTCATCTTAGTGATGGTGCTACTGATGCCGATGAAGCGCATAGAAGCGCAGCGTCGCGAGGACTATTTTTCGGGTGAGCTGGGGCGGTTCCCGGAGGAGCTGAAGAAGCTGGTGTTTGCTGGGGATAAGCTTGATAAGGCGCAGCGCCAATCGGTGGAGCACTTCGCGCAGCTGTGGGGACAGAATGCGTTTGATGATGGTGTGAAGGGCGAAGTGGTGAGGTTGAGTAATGCCATGGAGCACCGACTTCCCGGTAACCGCAGGTATTTTGCCCGGTGGATGGAAATTTTGCATGATTACATGCAACGGGCAGATCGTTCGGAGGAGTTTGAGCTGCTTCGTAGGCTACTCGCGGGAGCAATAGAGAATCGTCAGCTTGTGCAGGCTCGCCAGATGGATCTTCTCGACGATCTTTACTTCATTTTGGGAAGGGCGGGCGTACATCAAACACGGTCGTTTTCGTGGTTTACGGTTGGGGAGAAGCCGACAGTGGTCCAGGATGGAGAGCGAGTTGAAGCGACTTACCGTAATGTTAATCTGATATGTAAGCAGGCGAATGATAGCATAGTAATTTTTGGCACGAGCGGCCGTTACGATCCTGTTGCGTGCAGATGGTACGGAGAGGGGGGTGAGGTGCATTGGTTGCGTAGCGGTTTTTCCCCAGATACGGTAAACGCTACGTTGGCGAAGTATAGGATTGATACACGGCGAAGCGAGTATACGGCAGATACAGTGCAGTTTGTGAATCGGTTGTATCTGTCTGTACCAGTGTTAGGGCGTCTTTCGGATAAGCTACTAGCAAATTCAGGCGGGCAAATGTCCATGTTTCCATTGGTAGAAACTTATGGGGGTAGCTATGAGGTGAAAAGTCCGATTCAGGGAGTAAGTTTTAGGGGGGGGGTGATAATGCAGGGCGATAGGTTGATAGGCACAGGGACGCCGACTGAGCCTCTCCAGCTAGAGATGGAGCGTAATGGTTCGGTACTGCTGAAAGTATTGGCCCAACGCATGTCATTTAGCAATAACTCGATGTCGTCGGATTACGCCCGCGTGGCGATATATTTGCAAGGGGATAGCCTATTCCATTCCGGCCTTCGGTTTAGCTACAATGGGTACGACAAGACGGTGCGAATACGTCCATCAAATCTTAAGATTACTCGGGCTCCGATGTATAGTTCGTACCATCGTATGATAATCTTCTTTGAGGAGCTGTCGTGGAAGTTGGGTGATGAGAAGATGATATTCGGGCCGCAATTTGGGTCTACCCGTGGGCAGGCCTATTTTCAGTCGGATCAGTATTTTAAGGAGCAGCGTTTCGATGCGATGATGGGGCAGGATGCGGAGCATCCGCTGACAGCGCTTACGGAAGCGGCGGCAGCGTACGGAGGACGAACGATGCCCATAGATTTTGTGGGACGTATTATTGGGGCGAACGCAGTGGATGTGCGTCGCCTTCTAATGGGTTTGGCGGTGCAGGGGTACGTGCTTTACAACGTGGAGTTGCAGGAGGTGACCGTGCTGGATAGAGTGTATAGTGACATAGACGCGCGCTTCAAACGTAAAGATTACGATGCAATAGAGTTTTCATCGACGGTAGGTGCGGGCATGGCGAATGCGGTGCTAAATTTGGATTCGGCCGATCTGGAGGTGTATAGCGTTGAGAAGGTTGCGGTCAGCGATTCTCAAAACGTTAGCATAACGCCGCGCGGTCGTTACGTTCGGTTGAAAAAGAATAGAGACTTCCAATTTGATGGGGTTGTGAATGTTGGGATGTTTACCTTTTCCGGCGATAGCCTTGCGTTTAATTACGATAACTATTCGCTGGATTTAAAATCCGTGGATAAAGTATCCATGCGGTTTATCACAGACTCTTTGGGCTACTCAGGCCATCGTGCGCAAGATAGGGTGCGCTCGGATCTTGAGGACTTAACAGGGTACGTGCTAATTGATAAACCGGACAACAAGGCTGGTTTAGTACGTAATGAGGATTACCCTGTGTTTACCTCGACGAAGCCTTCGAAGGTGTACTATAATAGGCCCAATGCTGCGGGGGCATCGTATAGCAAGGAGAAGCTGTACTTCCAGGTTGATACGTTTACGTTTAAGAACATGAACACGTTCGAGCGTAAGGATATTGAGTTTTCTGGAAAGATGGAGACGGGCGGGCTGATGGAAAATTTTGGAGATACGCTGCGGTTAATGCCTGATAAGTCGTTGGGTTTTATCAAGAAGACACCGCCTGAGGGGATGCCTCTATACGGAGGTAAGGCTCGTTTCTATGATAATATTATGTTGAGCAATCAAGGCCTGATGGGCGATGGGAGGCTTGAGTATAAAACATCGATGACGGAGGCGCATAATTTCATGTTTTACGCAGATTCGATGTACGCCCGTAGCACGAGCTTTAAGTTGAAGCAGGAAGATAGTTCGATGAATAGCGTCCCGGACGTAGAGGGGACACGCCACCAGATACGTTGGCTTCCTGATAAGGATGAATTTTGGGTATATAAGGGGCCGGAGTCTTTTCAGATGTACCGCAATGAGGCGAATTTCGCTGGTGATATCTTAATGACCTCCAAGGGATTAGAGGGTAGAGGCACAGTGGAAATGCGCAAGGCGAAGATGACTTCAAGTAAGTTTACGTTTAGACGTCGTGATTGGCTTTCGGAGGCTATGAGCATCCGCTTCTACTCGGAAGCGGATAACAGCGCGGCGTTTAGCTCAGATTCTGTGCGCGGGTCTGTAGATTACGATAGCCGCACGGGTGATTTCAGTAGCGTGATGAGTACCATTGCAGGAAATTTGGATGCCTTGCAATATAAGGTGTATGCGGATACGTTGCAGTGGCCGATAGATAGGGATGAGATAGTGATAAGTACTGCAGACGTTCAGGAGGCTATATCTAGCAGGAAGTTTATACCGCCTCGTGGGATTGATACTGCGCAGCTTGGTTCGATATTCTACTCGGTACGGCCTGGGGAGGATTCACTTTACTTCATGTCGACGACGGCTACGTATCGGTTTAGTAATCCCCATCTACTGGCAGAAGGCGTGAAATATGTACTTTCTGCCGATGCGCAGATTATGGTGCCGGGACTTCATGTTGACGTGAAGGCGAAAGAGCGAATGCTGCCGTTCCATGGCGCAACAGTTTACGCGGATGCGAGGCAGCAGCTACACCGGATGTACGATGCGACCGTTGAGGTGCTTGGGGGGGAGTCGTACGCGGGCAAGGGCAAGATGGATTACGCGAGCGATTACGCTAAGCCGCAGCAACTCTTGCTGGATTCTATTTACGTGGTGGGCAATAGGGGAGGGCGCCGAACCCAGGCGTACGCAAACGTGGATTCTGCCGCGGATTTCCATCTCAATCGGCATTTTACTTTTGTGGGTAGGGTTACAGTAGATGCGGATGAGAAGATGCTGCACTATAGGGGAGGTGCGAAACCTCTTTACTCCTGTGGTCTTATGGAAGGGGAGTTGCTGTCGGTTTCTTCCCGGCTGGATGCGGATAGCCTGTATATTCCGTATGGGCCGAGAGCTAAAAGGGTGGATGGTGCACGTTTGGTGAGCGGCACCACGCTGGACTACATAAACACAAGCCCTTACTCTGCCTTTGTGTCGTTAGGGCGAGGAGTACAGGATGCGGAGCTATTCCCTTTGGAGGGGTTGCTTACGTTCGATAAGTCGAAAGGGCGTTTCTTTTTGGCTGAAAGAGGAGTTTACGAACGTCCAGATACGATTCTGCGTAAAATAGAAATAGATCCAGAGTCGTGTCGGTTGTTCATGGAGGGAGAGCTGGCGTTGCCGTACGATTTTGCGCAGGTATCGGCTTACGCCACGGGGCGCGTTGTCCAGGAGGTGCGTGACTCATCAGTGTCGGCTCGAGTTTTTCTCGATTTGGATTTTCTCATGAACGGAGATGCGTTAAAGCTTATGGCGGAAAATTTAGCCGGGCAGGAGGATTTAGAAAATGTTGACCAACGGCAAGATGTGTTTTTGACCGGGCTTCGCAAGCGGTTGCCCTATAAAAAATTCGCACCATTACGGGAGCAGATACAGCTTTTCGGATCAACGAAAGAGCCTATTAAAGATTTGCGGTCAACGCTTTCGCTGTGCGATGTGCAACTAGAATGGGATAGATTTTCTCGTTCGTTCGTTTCGACGGGGCGTCTGGGAGTTGGGACCGTGAATGGAGCTTACGTGGGAAAGCGTATTAATGGTTTTCTTGAGATGACTAAACGTTTCGGTGGAGACTATTTTGTGCTGTACCTTGAGCCGCATCCTGGGGAGTTCTACCTATTTCAATTTACAGGGGAGACAATGTATCTCGTTTCTTCGAATAGTGCCTTCTTAGAGTTGATAAATAAGGAAAAAGAGAAGAATAGAAGGCGGAAAGCCGATAGAAGTGGTAGGAAGTATGTGTACACGGTTGGGACTATGAATGAGGTTGAGCTGGCGCAAAAGCGCTACCGCGAGTTGCTGAAGTAAAAACTGACTCTTGTAGATTTAAAAAACGAAAAAATCGTATTAATCTGATTGTTAGTTGATTGATGAATTCTCCTAGCTATATGGCTAACATTTAGAGAGTAAGTTACGTATCCTTCGGAGGTGGATTAACAGTTTCATTTTTGCTTCTATCCAGCATGTACAGTTCGCAAAACAGCGCGGGAAAAACGAAAAAACAATCGGGAGGAGATTCAACACAGTTTACTGTGCAGGAGTATATGCGAGCGATGGATCTTTTCTATCGTTTTCGTCAGGAATACGGCGGAGGAGAACCGTTTGTAGAGATGGTATACGCAGGGTTCGTGCCGTTTGACCTTACGAATTCATTTATCAACGTGTTGGCGAAGAGGTTGGCGGGTGTGCCGAGATCTGTGCGGATGGGAAGTCGTGCGAGTTTACGGCAGTGCGCGATAGAGCTGTTTCAAAATGTGGCTCGCCATGGGTATGATTGGGTGAAATCCCGCAAGGATCGCGCGCCGTTGGGTCTTTTGCTCTTTCGTGTAGCATCTAACGAATCGTTAGTGGTTACGGCTAATCTTTGCAAAAGGGAATTGGCAAAAAAAGTGCAGGAGCGGGTGGAGTTTTATAACTCTTGCACGTATGATCAGATTGCCTCGTTGTTTTTGGCGGATAGGCATATGAACACTTTTTCGGAAACGGGTGGTGCGGGGTTAGGTTTTTTAGATATACGGAAAAAGAGCAAAGTTTCGATTGATGTGTTTCGCGAACCGTTCAATGATGACTTGGACGTGATACGGTTTTCGGTTAGGTTTCCTGTGGAACGCGCTGTGCAAGAGAACGGTGTGTACTCTGAGTAGTGAAAAGTTAAAGCGAAGTTTGGAATGGTTAAAGATAGTTTGTTGCGGCTGTTTGTGTGTCTCCTACTCTTTGGGTTCAGTGTCTCCGCGAAGGGACAGTTGGATAGAGAGTCCATGGATAGAGCTCGGATGAAAAGTAATAACGTTAAGGTATGCGAGCAGTATACCCATAAATACGTAAAGGGCGTGCCGAAGGAAAATGGCTATTTGACGACGCGAACCACATACGATCGTGATGGGAATCCCCTGCTGGTAATTAATTTCCGTGCGAATGGCGATGAGTCATCGCGTTTGTATTATACCTACGATGACAAGGGGCAAAAGATAGAGTATCGTAAGGATGAGGCGTGGAAAGATGATAAAACTGGAAAAGTGTCGATGCGTACTTTCTTTAAGCAGCGATTTACGTACAATTCTAGGGGAGACAAGCGTTCTGAGGTCGGCTTTGATGGTGCTGCAAACTATCGGGTAATGTATAATTATCTTCCGAATGGAAAACTGGCTGATATCACGAAGTATGATGGTGATAACAGTATTTCCGAACGTTGGACCTATTCATATGATGGGAAAAAGCAGATAATAGAAGTGATGCCGAAAAATCGTCAATCCTATAGGGTTGAAAAGTTGTATGACAATGAGGGGCGTCTGTTGTCTGATAAGCAGATAGCTCAGGATAAGCAGGAGTTACGGCGGGTGGAGTTTACCTACGATCAGGCTGGTCGGGTAGCTACAGAATCTGAGTATTATGGCGGCAAGCTGCGTTCTGTGCAGCGTTATAACTACGATTCTAGCGGACAACTCCTGGAGGTGATGCAGAGAATGGCTGAAGGGCAAGAGCTAGAAAGTAACTCCTATCGTTACGATTCTGATGGTAATCTAGTGGAGGAGCGATGGATAGACAAAGATCCGAAATTGGTATCAACCAAAGTGTCAGAATTCGAATCGGGGGGCGATATGGTTCGAATGGAGTCTTACTACGCGCCCTATCGATATCGCGTTATGTATACCTATAAGTACGAGAAGTTTTAATCCTCAGTCGCATCATCTTTCTTGTAGCGATTCTGTGAAAGATGAAAAAAGCCAGGCGCAGCGACTCGCTGCGCCTGGCTTTTTTTAGTCTCCACCGTTATTTATTTCACAGATGGTTCACCCATGTTGATTTGACTGAATTTGAGGGCTTTCTCTTGTCGCGTTGAGCAATCTACATTTGCGTTCTTTTTCTATTTATCTCAGGATGTCTGACGATTTCTGGATACTGTCCTACAAAAAGTGTGTAAGTCCCATCGTTCTGATTGTAGTTGTAAAGAAAAGAAAGTGTGAAAACAAACAATGGAACTTACACAGCCGCAAAGATAGGCATTTATTCTTGATAGTGATATCGTCAGAAGCAGTGATAAATGAGATCATCCGTATTCTATTAAACACATTTTCAAAGCAGGAGCGTGCGGCTTTTGGGTTAAGGAACACCTCGGGGAGCGATGTAACGGTTTTCGCCCCTGCCGTTGACGCGGTGCCGGTCGTTGCTTTGAGCTACGTATCCCTCGCACGCGAGCGGGCAACTTCCTGCCTCCTATACTCGTGATTCTCTCCTTGCAGAAGCGCGGGAGATCTTTACTCCTCGGGGAGCTTTACACCCAGACCTTTCGCGTGAAGGCATACCCCCCCCAAAGCTTTTGAAGATTTCTGTGCATTCGCTGCTGCGCTAGGGTAGGCATTGTAGGTTTTTTCCTTCCGCGCTTCCCGCCACGGTGTTGCCCAGTTTGGGCATCTGGGACTTTCAGGTAGAGCGTGAAGTGCGTTTTATTCAGCCAGCGGAAGAAACGTTTAAGACGCAGCTGCTAGCGAACGTTTCGTTTACGAGGTCTCTGCCCTAAGCTGAAGAAAAGAAAAGTTGAATAGGAGCTCTTCGGGTACAAATTTAAAACATTAGTATCAGATCTTTTTTGGGAAAAGATCGACGGTCACGGGCTTTCGTTCATACACCGGCTCCCATTCATCATCAATGGCGGAAAGCATGTACAGTAGATTGCCTTTGATCATGTACGGTTCGTAGTAGCAAAGGGGGTATTCCCCCCTCTTGGCATAGGTTGCTATATAATAAATAATCCCATTTTTCGTATAAAATACTTCGTCCGGTGCTTCTTTTACCAATCGGGGCTCTGCGCTATCCTTTGAATAGTATAATCTAATCGCCTGTACATCTCCATTGCTATGGTATATGAGTCCCGCCGCCAGAAAACTGCTTCCCGAACGATTTTCAACAAGCTCTGGATTAGATTTTATCTTATCCAGGGCCTTTAGGTTGAACCACTCTCCAATAAGTGCAGGATCCTTGGGCCTATCACGGTAAAGCCTAATTTCCATGGTCCCCAGCTGGCAGGAGGTTAGGGTACAGCACGCGGCCAGCATAATGGCTGTGAATTTTAAGATGGTATGGAGAGCACCCTTCATGATTGCTATTTGTATTCGGTTTTTATGTATGTGTCAGAGTCTTGAAGAATATCGCTTGGCCAAACGTACTTCCGCGACCCGTTTGATATGTCCACATCGTATTCCATCTTAGCGCAGTACCATACAAGAGAGCTACATATAAATTTATTAGGAACCTCTCGCATCGTGTTAAACACGCTGCCGTAGGGGGTCCCAACGTATGTCTCTGCCCTATCTGCCATCCTCGAGAGATCGTCTATTAGCTCTATCAGCTTCTGGGAGAGCGATCGCCCCATTTCCTGAGCGTAATAGTAAACCCTCTGAAGGCATCCCCTCCTCGATGGAAGGGGGCGCAGCGGGTGCAAAAAATCCTTCTTTTTGATCGCTACAGCCAAATAGAAGAATAGTGATTAGTATTAAAGGTAAGTTGCTTTTAAATAATTTCTTCATAATTTGTTGCTACTCCTATTGGTTGTACAAATTCTTATGCAGCAAAGAGGTACCAATCGCTTCCATTTGCAAATGTAATAACAATAGTTGAATCTGTAATGGTACACACTTCAAAGTACCCATCAGACGTTATGGCAACGCTTGCGAATAGATGTAGCTACCCATGCGTGGGAGTTTTGTGATTCTCTCTTCCCAAGAGCGCGGGAGGACCTTACTCCTCGGGGAGCTTTACACCCAGGCCTTTCGCGTGAAGGCATAACCCCACCCAAAGTCGTTGGAGATTTCTGTGCATTCGCTGCGCGCTAGGGTAGGCATTGTAGGTTTTTTCCTCCCACGCTTCCCGCCACGGTATTGCCTGGTTTGGGCATCTGGGATTTTCAGGTAGAGCGAGGCGTATGATTCATTCAGCCAGCCGGGAGAAACGTTTAAGCCGTCGCTGCTAGCGAATGTTACGCCTGCGCGGGAATCTACCCTTTGC
>JABCPG020000027.1 GCA_013333195.2 Bacteroidia bacterium | reverse complement strand
TGCGAAGGGTACGTGACGCAGGTAGAGACCCTCACGGTTACGAATGCGAATATCACCAAGGAAATCGAGCTGGTCCGCGGTAAAAATCCGAAGTTTGACCTCACGGTTAAGGTGGTGGCGTACGGAGGCGAGTCGCTTGATGGCGCCACGGTGACGATAGAGGGTAAGACCGCTAAGAGTACTCAGGCCAACATTACCACCTTTTCGCTCGAGCCGGGCGCGTACAGCGTGAAGGTGAGCAAGGCGGGGTATGGCTCCCAAACGGTTGAGGTTGTGGTGAAGGATAAGGCGGTGGAGCAGCAAGTGACCCTGCTGCGCAAATTCAGGGTAACCTTCGATGCCAAGGGTGGACGCTTCACCGATGGGACTGAGACGCAGGAGGAGATGGTGGAAGAAGGCAAGCAGGTGGAAGAGCCGGCGGAGCCAATCCGCAATAGCTTCGACTTCAAGGGATGGACGCTTGATGGGACGAAATACAACTTCACAGAACCTGTAACGAAGGATATCGTGCTGGAGGCGAAGTGGGAGAAGAAGGCTGGCGTGACCTATTACACCGTGACGCTCAAAGCCAACGGTGGTAAGTTCGCGAATGGCAGTGATAGTACGACGGTAGAGGTTGAAGGCGGCTCGGTGATGGATGAGAGGGCGGTTGAGAAGCCTGTGAAGGATGGCTATAAGCTCATGGGTTGGACCCTGGATGGGGAGACCTACGACTTTACGGCCCCGGTGAGTGGCGATATAGAGCTCGTGGCGAATTGGAAGAGGCTGAGCGAGGTGAAG
This sequence comes from Bacteroidia bacterium, assembly GCA_013333195.2. GTDB lineage: Bacteria > Bacteroidota > Bacteroidia > Bacteroidales > CAJPTX01 > Bacteroides_D. Next base: position 3,493 of record JABCPG020000027.1, on the reverse strand, counting down.
CACACGGTCACCTTCCTAGCGTATGGGGGTACGCCCGAGCCGGAGAAGCAGGTGGTGCAGCATGGTGCTACGGCAACGAAGCCGGCGGACCCCGCGAAGAGCGGTTTCAGGTTCGTTAGGTGGAATTGGAAGGGCAACCCGTATAGCTTCGACGCGAAGGTTGTTGACGATTTGGTGCTGGAGGCGGAGTACGAGGCGAATCCGGGCGTGACGGCGCGCAGGGTGGTTTTCCTGGCGAATGGTGGGCTCTTTGGCAATGGGCAGGCGCGGATGGAGGTTGAGGTGGAGAACAACACGAAGGTGTCGCGCCCGACCCACTCAGCCCCCACGCGGAAAGACCATAAACTGGTGAATTGGACGCTGAACGGTGCCGTGTACAACTTTGAAACGTTAGTGACGGCGGATATTGAGCTGGTGGCGCAGTGGGAGGTGAATACGAGCGTGACGCAGCGCAAGGTGATTTTCATGGCCTATGGCGGGAAGCCGGAGCCGGAGATGCAGACGGTGGTGGATGGCGCGCAGGTGAATCGGCCGGTGGATCCCGCTAAGAACGGCTTCAGGTTCGTTGGGTGGAATTCTAATGGGAGCCGGTACGACTTCAACGCGCCGGTGAAAAAGGATTTAGTGCTAGAGGCGCAGTGGGAGGCGAATCAGGGCGTGACGGAGGTAAAGGTCGTTTTCCTAGCGAATGGAGGCCTCTTTGCCAACGGTAAAGAGCGGATAGAGGTTGGCGTAGCGAGGGGCGAGACGGTGAATCCGCCCACCCAGGGTATCTCGCGTGCGGACTTTACCCTTGAGGGGTGGACGCTGAAGGGAGAGGCGTACGACTTCACGAAGCCCGTGACGGAGGATATCGAGCTGGCGGCGCTGTGGAAGCCTGCAGCTGGGGTAACGGTGTATAGGGTTGTCTTCATGGCTCAAGGTGGTACGCCGGAGCCCCCGATGCAGCTGGTGAGGAGCGGGACGAAGGCCCAACGGCCGGCGGATCCCGCCAAGGAGGGTTTCTCCTTCCAAAGGTGGACTAAGAATGGAGCGGAGTACAACTTCGGGGACCCGGTGGTGGCAGATATCGTGCTTGAAGCGCAGTGGCAGGACAATACCCCCGGGACGCAGAAGTATACGGTGGTCTTCGTGGCGAATGGCGGAACGTTCGCGGACGGGAAGAACCGGATGGAGTTCAAGGTGGCGGAGGGCAGTCGTGTGGAGGCACCGGCGAAGCCTTCGCGGGCCGACTTCACCTTCAGCGGGTGGATGCTCCGCGGGGCCGCGTACGACTTCACAAGGCCGGTGAAAGAGGACCTCGTGCTGGAGGCGCGGTGGACCCCGAAACCAGGCTTTGCGACCTTCACGGTGACTTTTATGGCCAACGGTGGTGCGCCGGAGCCTCTGGTGCAGATAGTAAAGAATGGGGAAAAGGCGCAAAAGCCGGTTGATGTGAAGAAGGAGGGCTTCACCCTTACGGGATGGACAAAGGATGGCAGCACGCTCTATAACTTCGACAACCCGGTGACGGAAGACATCGTGCTTAAGGCGATGTGGAATAAGAATTCGGGCGTGACGACGCATACGGTGACCTACGTGGCGAATGGCGGAAAGTTCGCGGATGGGTCGAGCCGGCTAGCGATTGAGGTGGCGGATGGGAAGCCGGCGAATCGGCCGACGGATCCGGTGTATGAGGGCTTCACCTTCATAGGGTGGACGCTGAATGGGGCACCGTATACCTTCGCGGAGCAGGTGACGGCGGATATCGTGCTGGTGGCCCAGTGGAAGGCGAATCAGGGCGTGAAGGCGTATAGGGTTGTCTTCATGGCGCTAGGTGGTACGCCGGAACCTCCGGTGCAGCTCGTGGCGGAAGGGAAGTCGGCGCAACAGCCGGTGAACCCTGCCAAGGACGGCTTTACCTTCCAGGAATGGACGCTTGAGGGCGCGACGTACGGCTTCACGGAGGCGGTGACGAAAGACATCGTGCTCAGGGCGAAGTGGCAGGCGAACTCTGGCGTAAAGGAGCGCACGGTGACCTTCATGGCGCTAGGCGGCGCGTTTGCCGATGGGTCGGACGTACAGAAATTCACGGTGAAGAATGGGGGCACGGTGCTAGAGCCGACAGCCCCCGTGAAGGAGGGCTACACCCTTACAGGGTGGACGAAGGGCGGCAGCGTGAAGTACAACTTCGCAGATCCGGTGAATGCAGACCTCGTGCTCTACGCGATGTGGGATAAGAAGCAGTCGGTGACGGTGGAGCGTACGGTGGTCTTCGTGGCGAATGGCGGAACGTTCGCGGATGGGAAGAACCGGATGGAGTTCATGGTGGCGGACGGCGCGGTGCTAACGCAACCGGAGAAGCCTACGCGCACTGACTTCACCTTCGGCGGATGGATGCTCCGCGGGGCGGAGTACGACTTCACACGGCCGGTGAAAGAGGACCTCGTGCTGGAGGCGCAGTGGGAACCGAACCCGGGCATCGAGACCTTCACGGTGACCTTCATGGCTAACGGCGGCACGCCGGAGCCTTTGGTGCAGATAGTGAAGAATGGGGAGAAGGCGCAGGAGCCGATTGACGTAAAGAAGGAGGGCTTCAAGCTAAAGGGATGGACGCTTAATGGAGCTGCGTACGACTTCACTACGGCTGTGACAGCGAACATTGTGCTTAAGGCGCAGTGGGAGAAGGAGGATCCGAGCAAAGCGACGCATATCGTGACCTACGTGGCGAATGGTGGAAAGTTCGCCGATGGGTCGGATCGGATGGAGGTCGAGGTGGCGAATGGGAAGTTGGCGAACCGACCGACGGATCCGGTGAAGGTGGGCTACGCCTTCATGGGGTGGAAACTTAACGGCGCGGAGTACGACTTCACGGAGCCGGTGACGAGCAATATCGAGCTGGAGGCGCAGTGGGAGGAGAACGCATCGTCGTGGTGCACGGTGCACTTCATGACGCTAGGCGGCGAACCGCAACCCGCGGTGCAGAAGTTGCAGAAGGGGGAGATAGCGCAACGGCCGCCACAGAACCCAGCTAAGGATGGCTTTACCTTCCAAGGGTGGACGCTTGACGGTGCGCCGTATAGCTTTACGGCAGCGGTGATGAAAGACATCGTGCTAAAGGCGGAGTGGCAAGCGAATTCTGGCGTGATTGAGCGCACGGTGACCTTCATGGCACTGGGTGGCAAGTTCGCGGATGGTACTGACGTGCAGACCTTCACGGTGAAGGATGAGGGAATAGTGGTGGAGCCGACAGCCCCAGAGAAGAGCGGATACACCCTTAAGGGGTGGACGAAGGACGGCAGCGCGAAGTATATCTTTACGACCCCTGTGACCGCAGACCTCGTGCTCTACGCGATGTGGGAGAAGAGTGATCCGAGCGTGAAGGAGCACACGGTGACCTTCATGGCGCTAGGCGGCAAGTTCGCGGATGGTTCTGACGTGCAGACCTTCACGGTGCAGGATGGAGAGACGGTGCTGAAGCCGACGGCCCCCGTGAAGGAGGGTTATACCCTGA
>JABCPG020000026.1 GCA_013333195.2 Bacteroidia bacterium | reverse complement strand
TGGGTCAGATAGGCGTGAAGGTGTGGATTTGTCGTGGAGAGGTGTATGGGAAGCGGGATTTGTCGCCCAATGTGGGGGTATCGCAGGCGGCTCGCAATGGTGGGGGGCAGCCTCGTCCGCCGGCACGTGCGCCGCGTCCTCGTCGGAACGAGCGGCGAGGTGGAGGAAGCCAGGGCAATCGGTAAAAGGAGGAGGAAGATAGGATGTTACAGCCGAAGAAGACAAAGTATAGAAAGCAACAGAAGGGGCGGATGAAGGGTTTTGCGCAGCGTGGCCATGAGCTGTCGTTTGGTTCGTTTGGCATAAAGACGCTGGAGCAGGCGTGGCTTACGGGGCGTCAGATAGAAGCGGCGCGACAGGCAGTCACGCGATACATGAAGCGTGAGGGTCAGATATGGATACGAATTTTCCCGGATAAGCCGGTGACGAGTAAGCCGGCTGAGGTTCGAATGGGGAAAGGCAAAGGAGCGCCGGAGGGTTTCGTGGCCCCGGTGACGCCGGGCCGGATGCTGATAGAGGCGGATGGAGTTTCGTTTGCGACGGCGCATGAGGCGTTGCGTTTGGCTGCCCAGAAGTTGCCGGTGAAGACCAAGTTTGTAGTTCGTCGTGATTACGCGGAGTAAATTAAGGTAGAAGGCGAATCGATGAAAGTAGAAGAGATAAGGCAGTTAATAGATAGCGAGTTGTCGGAGCGTTTAGAGGGGGAGCGTGCGCGGCTGCGGGATTTGCGCATGTCGCACGCGGTGACGCCGCTGGAGAACACGATGCAGCTCCGCGAGGCTCGTAAGACCATAGCCCGGATGCTAACCGTTCAGAGTGAGCGTGCGCGGGGCGGAGTAAAGGGAACTCAGGAATAAAGAGAAGGGGCGTAATCAGAGATGGAAGAGACATTGCAGGGTCAGCGTTCGATGCGCAAGGAGCGTCAGGGCGTTGTGGAGAGCGTAAAGATGGATAAGACGGTGGTGGTTTCCGTGCTGCGTAGGGTGCGCCATCCGAAGTATGGGAAGTTTGTGCATAGGACGACCAAGTTTTATGTGCATGACGAGCGTAACGAGTGCGGAGTGGGGGATACGGTGCGCGTGATGGAGACGCGTCCGATAAGTAAGATGAAGCGTTGGCGTTTGGTGGAGATAATAGAGAAGGCTAAGTAGGAGATGATACAGCAAGAGACTCGGCTTCAAGTGGCCGATAATAGCGGAGCACGAGAAGTGCTGTGTATTCGTGTTCTAGGGGGCACGAAGAAGCGTTACGCGACGGTAGGAGATCGGATAGTAGTGGCGATAAAGAGCGCGTCGCCGACGGGGGATGCGAAGAAGGGTACGGTGAGTAAGGCGGTGGTTGTTCGAGTGAAGAAGGAGTATCGCCGGGCGGACGGTTCGTACATACGTTTTGATGACAATGCTTGCGTTTTGCTGAATAATCTTGGCGAGATTCGCGGGACGCGAATTTTTGGCCCGGTGCCTCGCGAGTTGCGCGAGAACTACATGAAGATAGTATCGTTGGCGCCGGAGGTGCTATAAAAGGAAAAAGAGGAGGAGCGGAAGATGATGAAGCCGAGATTACGGATAAAGAAGGGAGATACGGTATACGTTATATCGGGCAGCTATAAGGGGAGCAAGGGCCGTGTGCTTACGGTGATGCCCGAGGAGAGGCGCGTGATAGTGGAAGGGGTGAATATGGTGTCAAAGCATACGAAGCCGAACGCGCAGCAGACGCAAGGCGGTATAATTAAGCGCGAAGCGCCGATTCATGTGAGCAACGTAATGCTTTTGGATCCGGAGACCAATCGCCCGACGCGTGTAGGCAAGCGTCGGAATGATGAGGGCAAGTTTGTTCGATACGCGAAGAAGAGCGGAAAAGAGATAAAGTAAGGAGATGGAGTACATACCGACGCTGCGGAAGCAGTATATTGAAAAGATAGTGCCGGCGTTAAAGGAGCGTTTTCAGTACACTTCTGTAATGCAGGTACCCCGGCTTGAGAAGATAGTGATAAATCAGGGCGTGGGAGAGGCAACAGGCGATAGGAAGCTTGTGGAGGCGGCGCAGGCGGAGCTGACGATGATAGCCGGGCAGAAGGCAGTGGTAACGCGTTCGAAGCGGGACATTTCGAATTTTAAACTTCGTAAGGGTATGCCTATAGGCACGATGGTGACGTTGCGCCGCGATAGGATGTACGAGTTTTTGGAGCGGCTTATCAACGTGTCGTTGCCGCGGATTCGCGATTTTCAGGGAATATCATCCAAGTTTGATGGGCGCGGGAATTACACGTTGGGTATAAAGGAGCAGATGATATTCCCGGAAATTGACATAGATAAGATGTTGAAATCGATGGGAGTTGAGATTACGATAGTGACGACGGCGCGTACGGATGAGGAGGGTTTTGCGCTGTTGAAGGAATTTGGTTTACCCTTTAAGGAGGCAGAAAAAAAATAGTAGAGATGGCGAAAGAGAGTTTGAAGGCGCGCGAGGTTCGCCGAGCGAAGTTGGTGGCGAAGTACGCCAAGAGGCGCGAGGAGCTTCGGGCTGCGGGAGACAGCGTAGGTTTGCAGAAGTTGCCGCGTGATTCTAGCGCTACGCGGCTTCGGAATCGTTGTAGCATCACGGGTAGGCCGCGCGGGTACATGCGTGATTTCGGTTTGAGCCGGATAACGTTTCGGGAGATGGCTTCGAAGGGTCTGATTCCCGGGGTGAAGAAAGCGAGTTGGTAAGAGACGAAATAAGAAGAGAAAGATATGTTGACAGATCCAATAGCGGATTATTTGACGCGTATACGAAACGCGGTGCATGCGGAGCATCGCGTAGTGGTTGTGCCGAGCAGCAATTTGAAGCGAGACATAACCAGGATACTATATGAGAAGGGTTATATACTGAACTACCGTGTGGAGGAAGACGGCAAGCAGGGCTTAATCAGGATAGCGCTGAAGCGTGATGCCCATACTAAGGAGTATGCGATTAAGTCGTTGCGTCGGGTAAGCCGTCCGGGTCTGCGGCACTATTGCGGGGCAGCCGAGTTGCCCCGTGTGTTGAACGGGTTAGGGATTGCAATTATATCGACATCGCAGGGCGTGATGACGGATAAGGAGGCTCGTCTGAAGGGGATAGGCGGTGAAGTTATTTGCGAGGTATACTAAAAGAGAGGTAACGAGAAATGTCGAGAATAGGAAAAAAGCCAGTTAGTTTACCCGCGGGTGTCTCGGTAGAGGTGACGAAGGAGAATGTGGTGAAGGTAAAAGGACCGAAGGGCGAGTTGACGCAGCAGGTGGATCCGGCGATTACGGTTTCGGTGGAGGGGACTGAGGTAGTATTGAGTCGGCCTACGGATCAGAAGCGTCATAAGTCACTGCATGGTTTATATCGTGCATTGATTCACAACATGGTAGTAGGGGTTTCAGAGGGTTGGAAAGTGCAGCAGGAGCTTATAGGTGTAGGTTACAAGGCAGAGGTAGAGGGTCAGGTATTGAAATTAAGTTTGGGCTACTCGCACGATGTTCATTTTTGCATGCCGCACCAGATAAAGGTGGAGGCTCAGACGGAGCGTCGTGGGAATCCGATAGTTACGATGGTAAGCCCGGACAGGCAGCTTCTGGGGATGGTAGCTGCGAAGCTTCGTTCGTTGCGCCCGCCTGAGCCGTATCGTGGGAAGGGTATCCGCTTTGTAGGCGAGGTGATTCGTCGTAAGGCGGGGAAATCGGCAGGAGCAAAATAAACGGTACAGGTGAAAAATAAGAAGGGGGAAAATTAGATGCCATTAACGAAAACAGAGCGTAGGTCGCGTATAAAGATGCGCGTGCGCAAGAAGGTGTTCGGGACGCAGGAGCGTCCGCGGATGAGTGTTTTTCGTAGCAATAAACAGATTTATGTACAATTTATAGATGACGAGCAGGGCCGGACGCTTGCGTGCGCTTCTTCTGAGGGCAAGGCTGCGGCGGAGGGAGGAAAGGTGAACAAGACGCAGCAGGCAGTAGAGGTGGGGAAATTGGCGGCAGAGGTTGCAAAATCGAAGGGCATAGAGCGTGTAGTGTTCGATCGGAATGGATATTTGTACCATGGTCGGGTGAAGGCGCTAGCGGATTCGGCGCGGGCGAATGGGTTAATCTTTTAAGAGAGTCGAAAGGTATGGCATTAAGAAAAGTGAGGGTTCGGGCGTCGGATGCGGAGCTTCAGGACAGCTTAGTTGCGCTGAATCGAGTGGCCAAGGTGACGAAGGGAGGGCGTACGGTTAGTTTTTCGGCGATAGTCGTGGTGGGTGATGGATAAGGCGTAGTGGGCTACGGGTTAGGTAAAGCGAGTGAGGTTCCGGCGGCGCTAGCGGAAGCGGCGGGGAGCGCGAAAAAGAACTTGTATCGGATCCCGGTGCTGCATGGTACGGTGCCCCATGCGCAGGAGGCGCATTACGGGGGTGCTCGCGTGCTGCTTAGGCCTGCGACGGAGGGAACGGGCGTTGTGGCAGGAGGTGCTATGCGCGCGGTTTTAGAAGGCGTGGGAGTGAAGGATGTGTTGGCAAAATGCAAGGGGTCTTCGAATCCGCATAATTTGGTGAAGGCCACGATGTTGGCATTGCTGGAGATGCGGGATGCGCGAGAGGTGTCGAAGCAGCGCGGCGTCGAGATGACCCGGGTGTTTAATGGGTAAAGGAGATTAGGAGGATTAAGATGGCAAAGTTACGAGTGACCCAGGTACGCAGTTTGATAGGTTCTACGGTGAGCCAGCGTGCGACGATGGCGACCTTAAAATTACGCCGCATACGTTCCGTGGTTGAGTTGGAGGATTCCCCATCGGTGCAGGGGGCTCTTCGTAAGGTACGGCATTTGGTAGAAGTAGAGGAAGTAAAATAGAGGGAGGCGATTAGATGGCAAGAGAAGAGGTAAAACTGCATACGTTGCGGCCAAAGCAGGGTTCTACGCACACCGGGCGTCGGTTGGGGCGTGGAGAGGGGTCGGGATATGGAGGGACGTCGACACGTGGGCATAAAGGAGCGAAATCGCGTTCGGGGTATTCTAAGAAGATTGGTTTTGAGGGGGGGCAGATGCCAATTCAGCGTCGCTTGCCTAAGTTTGGCTTTAAGAATCCGTTTCGAGTGGAGTTTAGGGTTGTGAATCTAGAGGATTTGCAGCGTATAGCGGAGTCTAATTCCCTGGAAGAAATCACGCCAACGCTTCTGGAGGATTTGCGTGTGATAAAGCGCGGGGAGAGAGTAAAGATTTTGGGCAATGGGGAGTTGAGCAGGAAGTTGAAGGTTCAATCGCATGCTTTCTCGGCCTCGGCCAAGCAGGCAATCGAGGCTGTAGGGGGTACGGCTGAAACACTTTAGTTTATGAGACGGCTTATTGAAACGCTTAAAAATATCTGGAAGATAGAGGATCTGCGAAAGCGGATACTCTATACTCTAGGGATTATTTTGATTTACCGCCTTGGGAGTTACGTTGTGCTCCCGGGCATAGATCCATCGCAGCTAGGAGCGTTACGAAAACAGACCGAGGATGGGGTTTTGGGCTTTATAGACATGTTCTCTGGAGGAGCGTTTAGCCATGCCTCTATTTTTGCGTTGGGGATAATGCCATACATCTCGGCATCGATTATTGTGCAGATTTTGGGGATGGCTGTTCCGTACTTTCAGCGTTTGCAGCGGGATGGCGAAAGCGGATTTCGTAAGATCAACCAGATAACGCGCTATTTGACCGTTCTGATTTTGCTACTGCAGGCACCCGGGTATTTAGCGAATCTTCACTACCAGTTGCCGGAGACGGCGTTTGCGCTGAAGGGCATATTCTTTACGTTTTCCTCGACCGTTATCCTCATAGCGGGAACGATGTTTGTGATGTGGCTAGGGGAGCGGATTACCGAGAAAGGGATAGGGAATGGTATTTCTCTGATAATAATGATAGGCATCATAGCGCGTCTTCCCTTTGCGTTGGCGGCGGAGTTTTTCTCCCGTGCTGAGGAGATGGCGGGCGGGCTAGTAATGTTCCTGGTAGAGTTGGTTGTTCTGTATGTGGTTTTTATGTTTTCAATTCTGCTGGTTCAGGGGACGCGAAGGGTGCCTGTGCAATACGCGAAGCGGGTTGTGGGAAATCGTCAGTATGGCGGAGCGCGTCAGTATATTCCGTTGAAAGTGAATGCGGCTGGCGTTATGCCGATAATTTTTGCGCAAGCGATTATGATTTTGCCTGTGATGTTTACGCGTTACGGTTCGGATGAGGCGTCGGGCTTTGTTTCGGCATTCTCCGACTCGAGTGGATTTTGGTACAATTTTATACTGGCGGTACTGATAATTGTGTTCACGTATTTGTACACCGCCATTACGGTTAACCCGAATCAGATAGCGGAGGATTTGAAGCGGAACGGAGGTTTTATCCCCGGGGTGAAGCCTGGGCGGAGGACGGTGGAGTATTTGTACGCGGTGATAAGTAGAATTACTTTGCCCGGTTCTATATTCTTGGCCTTGATAGCCATTTTGCCGTCTTTTGCCATCCTTTTCAATGTGAATTCTCAGTTTGCGCAATTCTATGGTGGCACATCGTTGCTTATTCTAGTGGGCGTTATACTAGATACTTTGCAGCAGGTGGAGAGCCACTTACTTTTGCGCCACTACGATGGGTTGATGAAAAGCGGCACGCGTATAAAGGGAAAGGGAGGGTACTAGTAGGTGATGACCCATAAGATAACACTGCGGACCGCCGAGGAGATAGAGAAGCTACGCACCAATAATATGTTGGTGTCGCGCACTTTGGCTGCTTTGGCAGGAATGATAAGGCCGGGAGTTAGGACCATAGAGTTGGATCGTTTTGCTGAGTCGTTCATACGGGATCATGGCGCAGTCCCTGGGTTCAAGGGCTATGAAGGGTTTCCGTACACGCTTTGCGTTTCGGTAAATGACGTTGTGGTGCATGGATTTCCGAGCGAATATGCTTTGCGAGAGGGTGATATCGTTTCGGTGGATTGCGGTACCATCAAGGATGGTTTTTATGGGGATTCGGCTTTCACCTTTGCGGTGGGCGAGATATCGCCTGAGAATCGGCAATTGCTTGATGTCACACGTAAGTCTTTAGAGCTGGGTATTGCGGAGGCAGTATCAGGGAATAGGGTTGGAGATATAGGCGCGGCGGTGCAGGATTATAGCGAATCATTTGGCTATGGGGTTGTTCGAGAGTTAGTGGGCCATGGCCTGGGGACTACGATGCATGAGTATCCGGAGGTGCCGAACTATGGGCGGAGGGGCCATGGCGTGTTGCTTCGTCCGGGTTTGTGCATCTGTATAGAGCCGATGGTAACGATGGGTAGCCATTCGGTGTATCAAGATCGCGATGGGTGGTCAGTGCGCACGTTGGATGGTTCGAACGCGGCCCATTTTGAGAAGGCGATAGTGGTCAGCGAGCGGGGTGCTGCGGAAGAGCTCACGGATTTTGCTATAATAGACGAGGCGGTGTCGAAGTCTTTAGCATAGGTTGGAGAGGAGGAATCAATGGCGAAGCAGGATTCGATAGAGAAGGATGGAGTGATTATCGAGGCGCTGTCCAATGCGATGTTTAGAGTAGAGCTGGACAATGCGCATGTGATAACGGCGCATATTTCGGGCAAGATGCGAATGCATTACATCAAGATATTACCAGGAGATAAGGTGAAGGTTGCGATGTCGCCCTACGATTTGACCAAGGGGCGGATCGTTTTTCGTTATAAGTAGGAGAGTAGAGAAAAATTGTGTAGAAAGAAATGAAGGTACGCACATCTGTTAAAAAGCGTAGCGCGGACTGTAAAATTGTGCGTCGTAAAGGACGTTTGTACGTGATATGCAAGAAGACGCCTAAGTATAAGCAGCGTCAGGGAAAGTAGTAAAAGAGCAAATTGAGTTGCGAGTATGGCAAGAATAGTTGGTGTCGATTTACCGAGGAACAAGCGGGGTGACATAGCGCTTACCTATATATATGGGATAGGGCGCAGCAGTGCGCTGGCGATTTTGAAGAAGGCGTCGGTTGATGTGAACAAGAAGGTCCAGGAGTGGACAGACGATGAAGTGGCGTCGATTCGTGCGGTTGTAGGTGCGGAGTATAAGGTTGAGGGAGAGCTGCGTACGGAGGTGCAACTTCATATTAAGCGTTTGATGGATATAGGATGCTACCGGGGGATAAGGCATCGCTTAGGGTTGCCTGTGCGCGGCCAGAGTACGAAGAATAATGCCCGTACGCGCAAGGGGAAGAAGAAGCCTGTAGCGAATAAGAAGAAGGCAACCAAATAGTTAGTTAGAAGAGATGGCAAAAAAAATAGCAGCGAAGAGAAAGAAAGTTCGCGTTGAGCCCTTGGGTCAGGCTCACATCCATTCGTCGTTCAACAATATTATTGTTACGTTGACGAATTTGTCCGGAGATGTGATATCATGGTCGTCTTCGGGAAAGAATAAGTTCAGAGGTTCGAAGAAGAATACGCCCTACGCAGCGCAGATGTCGGCGGCGGATTGCGCGAAAGAGGCGTACGAACTTGGGTTGCGCAAAGTGAAGGTATTTGTTAAGGGTCCGGGCGCGGGCCGTGAATCAGCGATACGCACGCTGCATAACTCGGGCATAGAGGTGATGGAGATAGTAGATGTTACTCCGCTGCCGCATAATGGTTGCCGGCCTCCCAAGCGAAGGAGAGTATAGGTGGAGAGGGTATGAAAGTAAAAAATTAAGAGAAAGGGAGGAAGAAGTAAATGGCAAGGTACACAGGACCACGGACGAAAGTAGCGCGTAGGTTTGGGGAGCCTATATTTGGGCCGAGTAAGTCTTTCCAGCGGAAGCAATCAGGGGGGGCGAAGGGCGCAAACGCGAGACGGAAGAAGGTGTCGGAGTACGGGATGCAGCTGATGGAGAAGCAAAAGGCGAAGTACACCTACGGACTGTTGGAAAAGCAGTTTAGCAATCTATTCGATAAGGCGACGCGTAAAAAGGGGGTTACGGGCGAGATATTGCTTCAGCTCCTGGAGTCCCGTTTAGACAATGTGGTATATAGGTTAGGAATTGCGCCGACCCGTGCGGCGGCGCGTCAGTTGGTTACGCATAGGCATATTGAGGTGAATGGCAAGCTGGTGAATGTGCCGTCATATTTGCTCAAGCCTTCAGATGTGGTAAGCGTGCGAGAGAAATCGAAATCGTTGCTAGTAATAGTAGATTCGCTATCGAGCCATAGGAGTCGATACTCGTGGCTGGAATGGGACTCGAGTGCCATGGCGGGGAAGTTTTTGAATGTTCCTGACCGTTCGGACATCCCCGAGAACATAAAAGAGCAGCTAATAGTGGAGTTGTATTCGAAGTAATAGCGGGAGGACAGATGGCAATATTGGATTTTCAGCGTCCAGAGGATGTTGTAGTACTTGAAGAAACGCCGAGTTTTGGTAGGTTTCAGTTTAGACCGTTGGAGCAGGGATATGGCACGACGATTGGTAATGCTTTGCGGCGCGTATTGTTATCTTCTCTCGAGGGCTACGCGATTACATCAGTGAAGATAGATGGGGTCGACCATGAGTTTGATACCATTAGGGGCGTTAAGCAGAACGTTGCGCAGATAATTTTGAATCTTAAGCAGGTTCGGTTTAAGGCTAGAGTAGAAGAGGTTCCTGCAGAGAATGTGTCTGTGTCGATATCCGATCAAGAAGAGTTCACGGCGGGAATGATAAGTAAATTCTTGACCGGTTTTGAGGTGTTGAATCCGTCGCTGGTGATATGCAACATGGCGAGGGATGTGCGTTTTAAGATGGATTTAACGCTGCGTAAAGGGCGCGGCTATGTTCCTGCGGAGGAGAATGAGGTTGAGGGGAGTTCGTTTGGTGTGATTGCGATTGATAGTATCCATACGCCGATAAGGAACGTAATGTTCAAGGTTGAGAACTACCGAGTGTCCCAAAAAACGGACTACGAGATGCTGACTCTGGAGATTAGGACCGATGGTAGCATTACGCCCAAGGATGCACTGCATGAAGCTGCAGCCATTTTGATGCATCACTTTGCGCTGTTTGCGAATAAGGATAAGATGGTGCTGCCGAGTGATGATGTACGTAAGGAGGAAGAATTTACAGAGGATGACCAGAGGATGCGCCAATTGCTACTAACGCAGCTCGTTGATTTGAACCTGTCGGTACGTGCGTTGAACTGCTTAAAGGGTATTTATGTAAGCACAGTGGGCGACCTAGTGAGGCAAGATAAGTCGGACTTGTTGAAAATTAGGAACTTTGGTAGAAAGTCTCTATCGGAGCTAGAGGAGTTGGTAGATCGTATGGGATTGACTTTCTCAATGGATGTTAGTAAGTATAAATTAGATAAGGAGTAGGGGCGTCATGCGACATAATAAGAAGTTTAACCATCTAAGTCGAACGCATAGTCATAGAGAGTTGATGCTTTCTAACATGGCGGTATCGTTAATTATGCATAAGCGTATATACACAACGGTTGCGAAGGCTAAGGCCTTGCGTATATATGTAGAGCCTATAATTACGCGTTCGAAGGATGACAGCATGCATGCGCGGCGCATTGCGTTTTCGGATTTGCGCGATAAGTATGCGGTGAAAGAGCTGTTCGGTGTTGTTTCTCCAGAGGTTGGAGATAGGCCGGGTGGCTACACGAGGTTGGTGCGTACGGGGCATCGTCAGGGCGATAACGCTGAGATGTGCATGATAGAGCTGGTGGATTTTAATCGTGACTATTCTCAGAATGGGAGCGGAAGTGGGAAGAAGCGTGGGACTCGTCGTTCTAAAAAGCGTACCTCGGCGGTTGCTCCTAATGGAGAAGCCGTGGCGCCGGAGGTTACACCAGCCTAACGTTGTTTTATTGTATTCCAATTGATGGAGGGCGTAGTTCTTGGCCCTCCATTATTTTTATATAATAATGACGTGTTGAGGGCTGAGCTGTTGCGCATTCTGATGGGCGAATGCATTGCGTTATTTCCATCACCCCTTTCGTGAAGAGGTCCTGTTTTATGTGGTTGGAGCAGTTAAATATCCAGAAGCAGAGTTTCTGTAGCTCTGTATTGTAATTCTATTTGTGCTGGCTATGCGGCTTTAAGTTGGAATTTTACATTCCTGAAGTGACAGCTGCTAAAAGAATATGATTTTGTGCGGGGAAAGGATTCATATTGTGGCGCATTGCTAGGGCGGTTTACGTTTTTCAATCGTTCGGAGCCGCGATTCTATAGGACTCCAGCCACGAGGCTGCGCTCCTGCGTGTGTGCAGGCTGCGGCAGGTCGTTTGTAGGGAGTGGAATCCCTCTATGCGCGGCGTGCCAGAATTCGCTTCCATACACCCATTTCTGGAAATTTGACTGTGAAGTAGCATTGCATAACCTCTCTTCGGTTGTGCACCTTGAACATATTTTTTCCCTTTGTTTCTACTCGAGAGGTTCCTTAGTGCCAAGGCTCATCCATTCGTTTAAATATGGAGGGCAGTGGCGTTTAGCGCTCGCTTTGGGGGACATGCTGGGGCAGTATATGATTGAGAGTCCGCAGGCACAAGACCTTGAGGTTATCATTCCTGTCCCCTTGCATTGGAGGAAAAAGATGATTCGTGGATATAATCAGTCGGAATTTATTGCAAAAGGGATAGCTAGGCAGATGGGACTACCAGTGTGGGATGTACTTTGCCGCCATCGTTTTACAAAGACGCAAACTTTGGTGGGCTCGCACTACGATCGACAGTTTAATGTTAAGGACGCAATTAGGCTTCGGCGAGGGGTGATTCTGCCTAACGAATTGCATGCGCTGCTTGTGGATGATATGGTAACTACCGGGGCAACGCTGATGGCGTGCATCGACGCGCTACGAGCAGTTCCCGATCTGCATCCCAGCGTGGCGAGTATTGGTATCGCGCGATCTCTTATTACTGGCGACCGTTACGTTGACCTTCCAGTTTCTGACGATGAGATGTAGAGATGCCTGCTTTGCTACGTGTTGGATGAGTCTTTGTGTGTACATCTCCATAAGTGATGGAGATGTTGGCTTACCCTAATGGGAACGGATAGGGCAAGTTGGGATGAGGATCATTTTAACTTCATTAGTGATGAAAGACGTAGACGACATTCTCAATTATATTGTGCAAATTGAAAATGGGTTCGTGCATATCAATGATGGGGCTACAGCGATACTGGAAGCGTACTCCCAGGCGCAATGTTTTGAATTGTCGATCGCCCTATTTAAGCACGAAGCGTATCAAGTTCGAATGTTGTCAACAGCGGTGCTGGGAAGTTTGGCGGCAACGCGCGGAGAGGCTCTCAGCTTTTTGAAAGAACGGGTGAGCGTCGACGGAAATTGGCGTGTACAGGAAATGCTTGCAAAGGCGTTTGATGAGGTATGCAAACGCAGGGGGTATGAAGAGTCTTTACCTCTCATCGAAGAATGGCTAAATGATGAAAATCCGAATGTTATTCGTGCTGTAACGGAAGGGCTGAGGATTTGGACGAGCCGCCCCTTCTTCTGCGAAAATCCTGACATTGCCGTTGCGTTAATTGCTAAGCATAGGGCACACGAAAGCGAATATCTTCGTAAATCTATTGGTAACGCTTTGAGGGACATAAGTAAGAAGCATTTAGAGTTGGTACGTAAGGAGGTGCATCAGTGGGATATATCAGATTCGCGGGTTCTGTTTACCTATAAACTTGCGACGAAATTGCTAAAGTAAAAAAGAAAGATCAATGAGAAAGAAAGTATTATTTATCATATTGAATGAATACACAGACTGGGAAGGGGCTTTTCTTTCCACGGCTCTTCATGTAGGTGTTATACCAGGTGGAGAAATAAAGTACGAAGTGCATACCGTAGCTCCGACATTGGATACCATCCGTTCCATCGGAGGTTTTAGAACTTTATCCGATTATTCTTTCGATAATATGCCGAAAGACTATGCGGCCTTAGTGCTTATCGGGGGCAACAGTTGGGACTCGTCAGAAGCGGAACTTGTTGCACCGTTGGTACAGGAGGCTTTGGATAATGGTAAAATCGTCGGGGCAATATGCAATGGGGCTTCGTTCCTATGTTCACATGGCTTTCTGAACAATGTAAAGCATACAGGCAACGGTCTTGACCAACTAAAACATTGGGGCGGTGATAAATACACAAACGAAGCAGGTTATATAGAAGCACAGGCTGTAAGTGATAAGAATATCGTTACAGCAAATGGTGTAGGTCATTTGGAATTTACTCGTGAAATGCTTCTATCGCTGAAAGCCAATACTCCCGAACAGATTGCCCAATGGTATGATTTCTACAAAAACGGATTTGTGAGATAATGATATTTTCCTGAAATGAGACCGCTGCAAAACTATTTTCAGGATGTGTTGTCTAAGTTGCTTTTATTCAGTAACTTTTCACTATGAAAAAGCCAATGAGTACCAGATCCCTCTTCGACATCTTATCAGAGGTGCGGGGGCCCAAGCTGACCAAGATTGCGCAGATTGATAGGGTTATAG
>JABCPG020000025.1 GCA_013333195.2 Bacteroidia bacterium | reverse complement strand
TGAGGGCTAGTCCCAGCAGAGGGGGCGGGGGGGGCGCGACGGCGGGGAGGGGCGGGGCATCGCTTTCTATAGTAAGCGCGACGTCCAGCGGCTCGAAAAATTCATCCAAGCGAAATCCGCGCCGGAGCAGGAAGTGGGCTTACAGCTCCTGCTCGACACCATTGACTACGCGCAGGGGGGCGATTGCCGCCGGCGGATGCTGCTGCACTACTTTGGGGAAGAATTCCACGAGGACAACTGCGGCTGCTGCGATAACTGCGTTGCTGAGCAGCCCCACTTTGATGGCACCGAGGCCCTCCTGCTGCTGCTCGGCCTAATCGCCTCGCTGGATGGTTCTTTCAAGTCTGATCATGTGGTGCACGTCCTGATGGGCGATGAAACGCCCGATACGAAGATGTATCGGCATGAGGAGCTACCGCAGTATGGCAGTGGCAAGGCCAAGGGGGAGGACTTCTGGTGGTGCGTCCTACGGCAGGCCGTGCTTCATGATTTTGTCACAAAAAGCATTCAGCGCTACGGGGCGTTAAAAATTTCCAAGAAAGGGAAAGAGTTCTTGGCGCATCCCTATGATGTCACCCTGGTTGAGGATCATAACTACGATGAGCAGGCGCAGAAAGACGCGCTCGTGCTGGAGTCGGCGGAGTCGGATAACGTACTGCTGCAAATGCTGAAGGCGCTGCGGCGCGACGTTGCGAAAAAGATTGGGGTAGCTCCCTACGTGGTCTTTCAGGACGTATCCCTCGAGGAGATGGCCGTGCAGTACCCCTGTACCTTTGAGCAGCTCCAGTACATCTCCGGCGTGACTATGGGGAAGGCTAAGCGGTACGGGCAGCCCTTCATCGAGCTAATTGCTAGGTATGTTGAGGAGCAAGAGATCGATCCCCCCCTCTCGCAGGTCGTTAAGGTTGCGCCCAGTCGGTCGCAGCGAAAGATTGACGTCCTCCAGTGCATCGATCGGAAAATGGACCTTGACGATATCGCCGACAGCTTGCAGATCGACTTCGATGAGTTGCTCGCGGAAATGGAGTCGCTGGTAACCTCCGGCGTAAAGTTCGACATCGGGTATTACGTCGACATGAATGTGGAGAAGGATATCCAGGAGAGCCTTTACGATTACTTCAAGAATGTTGCCACGAGCGATTCGCTCGATGATGCCTACCGCGCCTTTGCCGGCGAGGATGTGACAGAGGAGGAGGTGCGCCTCATGCGCATCCGTTTCCTGTCGGAGATGGCTAACTAGCGCCTCGCCCAGCCCGTGGGCTATCCGATTAGCGCGCGTAGCCGCGGATTCCCAATGTCGAAGCCCCGCCAGTCGTGCCGGTATTGGTAATGGTTTCGCAGCGACTCAAAATTTTGGGGCTGGAGGCGCAGGGCGCGTGAGTCGGCGGAAATATCGTAGTATTGGGCCAAGTCGCTTAGGGAGTAGCCGTTTACGAAACGTTTTGGGTCGCCTGGTGTTTGTGCGCTGGGAGCAGGCCGTTCGAACCCGAAGAATTCAGCAACGGCCTGGAGGGCCTGTTCGGTTGCCTTCTGCTTGCCTTCAATGCTGTAGCCAGCTATGTGCGGCGTGCTAAGCAGCGCCTGCTCGATCACCTCGGTTGGGATGTCCGTTTCGGTTTCGTACGTGTCAAGGATATACCCGCGTATCCGCCTATAGTCGAGCGCCTCTAGGAGCTCGTACTCATCGGCAACGCCTCCCCGGGCAGCGTTTATGATGATTGGCCGCTTGCCTAGCTGGTGAAGGAACGTCCTGCCGATTAGGTGCGCAGTGGGATGTTTTCCCGTGGTGGTTAGTGGTGTGTGAAGGGTTATAATGTCCGCCTCGCGCCCAATGGTTGCCAGATCCACAAGGCCCTTCTCGCCCATTTCAGCGCGGGGAGGGTCATTGCGTAGGCAGCGAATGCCGAATAGTTCCAGCGTATCGGCGAGCTTCTGCCCAATCGCCCCGGCGCCGACGATGCCCACCGTGCTCTCGTAGATCGACTTTGCGCTATGCTTCTCTATGTAGAGTAGTGCCGACACCACCCATTGGACCACGGCCCACGCGTTGCTGCCCGCCGCGTTGGAGTACTTTATGCCATGCGCTGCGCAGTAGTTCGTATCGATGTGGTCCGTGCCGACCGTGGCGCTAGCTATCAGCCGAACGGAAGTCCCCCGCAGCAGTTGCTCGTTGCAGAGCGTGCGCGTGCGGACGACCAGCGCATCGGCATCAAGGCATACGGCCCGCGTGATTGCCTCCCCGCTGAGGTAGTGCACCTCGGCGTGGGGTTCCAGCGCCCCCGCTGCGTAGGGGATGTGGCTGTCAATGATAACGCGTGGTTTCATGCTTTTTGGTTCCGTTGCCGTTCCGCCTCGTAGAGAATAATGCCCGCCGCTACGGATACGTTTAGCGACCCTACGCTGCCGTGAATCGGAACTTTTAGCGTTCCATCCGCGGCGCGTAGCACCTCCGTTGACACCCCCTCGTACTCATCCCCGAGCACTAGCGCCAAGGGGCCGGTGAGATCCATCCGCGTATGCACTGTTGCGCCTTTTTCGCTGGCGGCAAGGACGCGCACGCCGTTCGCTTGGAGTTGCTGCACGGTTTGAGCGATAGAGCCCACGCGGCACACCGCGATGTGCGAGAGCGCCCCCGCGCTCGTCTTGAGGGCATCCGCGCCGAGCTGCGCTGAGCCCCGGGAGGGGACAATCAGCGCGTGCGCGCCCACGCATTCCGCGGTGCGGGCGATGGCGCCTATGTTGTGCACATCGGTAATGCCGTCTGCCACCACTAGCAGCGGAACTTCCCCACGCTCAAAGGTGGATATGATTATTTCGGCTAGATCCTGGTACTCTATGGGCGATAGGTAGGCCACCATCCCCTGGTGGTTGCGCGATCCCAGGCGCCCGAACCACATCGGCGGAACGTACTGCACCGGGATGCCTCGCTGCCGCGCGATCCGGTGCAGCGTTGACAGCTCGTCGCTCGGCGTGAGCCCCTCGCGAAGTATGATTCTTTCCAGCTCTCGCCCAGCCTCTAGGGCCTCCATTATTGGGCGAAGCCCATACACCATTTCTTGCTGCGCGCGCGGGCGGCGTTGCCAGCCTCCTCCTGCTCTCTCCATACAGATTGTGTCGTTTTATATATCCCTTTCTATAACCTCTAGCTCGTACTGTAGCTCCTCCCAGCGCTTCATGAGCGCCGCCTGCCTCTTTTTTGCCAACGTGTATTCGTTGATAATATCTGCCGTGCGGTCGTCGGGACCTGGGGTGGCAAGTTGAGCTTCTAGCGCCGCTATGGCGCGATCCTGCGCTTCCACCTCCTCCTCCGTTTTCGCTATGAGCTGCTGGTGTCGCTGGATTTTGTTGTCGCGCGCTTTGCGGCGTTTCCAGTCCTCCTTGCCTTCGATCGGGGTGGGGGCCACCTCGGGGGGCTGCGCGCGGGATGGGGTATTCTCATGCGTGGCGTTGAGCTGGTCGAGGGTCTCAAGCTTTCTTGTGGCTAGAAACGCGTCGATCCCGCCGAGGTGCTCCCGCACCCTCTTGTGCCCAAACTCGTACACCTTAGAGACTAGCCCGCTTAGGAAATCCCTATCGTGCGACACCAGAATTAAAGTTCCATTGTATCGTTGGAGTGCCTGCTTGAGAATGTCTTTCGCTTTTATATCTAGATGGTTGGTAGGTTCGTCCAGCACGAGCAGATTGTAGGGGTGTAGCATGAGTTTTACCATGGCGAGGCGGTTCCGTTCTCCGCCGGAGAGCACCCTCACCGGCTTGTCGATGTCTTCGCCTCTAAAGAGAAACGCGCCGAGGAGATCGCGTATCTTTGTGCGTATCGTTCCCGTGGCCACCCGGTCGATGGTATCGTATACCGTGAGGGATGGGTCCAGAACGGTCTCTTGATTCTGCGCGAAGTAGCCTATATCCACGTTGTGGCCGATGCGTAGAGTTCCCTGCGTGGGGGGGAGATCGCCGATGATAATGCGCGCCATGGTGGTTTTCCCCTCACCGTTACGGCCTACGAACGCCACTTTTTCCCCCCGGGCGATGGTGAGCCGTGCATCGCTGAATATTGTTTTCTCCCCAAAGGCGCGGCTCACATTCTCAGCGATAACCACATTATCGCCCGCGCGCGGGGCATCGGGAAAACGGATGGATAGCGTGGAGTTATCCTCGGGTTCGACCTCGATGAGCTCCATCTTCTCCAGCTGCTTTATGCGCGATTGCACCTGGTTGCTCTTCTCGGGCTTGTAGCGGAAGCGGGTGATGAATTCCTGCGTTTTTTCGATTTGACGTTGCTGGTTTTTGTAGGCGGCGAGCTGTTGCTCACGCTGCTCTTGGCGGAGCGTCACGTAGCGGCTGTACGGCACGCCGAAATCGAACGCCCTGCCGAGCGATAGCTCTATGGTGCGTTGCGTTGCGGTGTCGAGGAACCTACGGTCGTGCGATATGAGCAGCAGCGCGCCGCTAAAGGTTTGCAGGTACGCCTCGAGCCATTCGATGGATTCGATGTCCAAATGGTTGGTAGGCTCATCCAGGAGCAGCAGGTCCGGGGTGCGTAGCAGGATTTTAGCTAGCTCTATGCGCATGCGCCACCCGCCGCTGAGCTTGGAGGTGGGCATACTGAATTGGTCCCGGTCGAAACCCAGACCCGTTAGCGCGCGCTCCGCGAGGGCTTCCCTACTTTCGCCACCTAGGATGTGGAAACGTTCCGTGAGATCGGCGAGACGGTGGGCCTTCTCCTCTATGGCCGTTTGCGTAAGGGTTTTGTCGTACTCGATATCCCGCGCGAGCTGTTGCAGTTCGCGCTCCATGGCTATGAGATCAACGAACGCGGTCATGGCTTCCTCCATGACGCTCTGCGTGTCCGAGCGTTGGATATGCTGCGTGAGGTGCCCAATGCGAAGCGCGCGGTCGCGCGTTACAATGCCACTCGTGGGCTCCAGCGTCCCATCGATTATGTGGAGGAGCGTCGATTTCCCGCTGCCATTCCTCCCCACCAGCCCAATGCGTTCCCGCCCGCCAATGCGGAAGGAGAGGCCACTGAAAAGTTCTTCCCCATTAAAAGCCATTGATACGTTGTCCAGCGATAGCATTTCTTTCTCCTTTCTGTCTACCTCATCATGCGAATCCTTCCGCGCGGGGCATCCTTACGAACGGTTTCTGTTCCCCCTTCCGTGCGCTGTACCCGCTATTTGCCGCGGACAGGCGCAGCCCCGCGCTGAGGGTTGCCAGCCCGCTGGGGGGAACGGTTGACCAATGGAACCCCATGTCGCCCTTCGTTGGCGTGCTGTGGACGACGCGGCGTATTGGGAGGGCGGTGCCTTTGACTACATTGGCCGATCGAACTGTTGCACCATTGCGGTCGGTCCCCCGCGTGGCCTGGCGGTGCCCGTTTGCTAGCATCATCCGGCGCGTCGCGCCTTCCCCTGCGCGCGTCGGGGATTCCGGCCCATGCGCATCGGTTCGCTCAGCCCGCCGTGGAAGTGCGGGTGCGTCGATTGGCTGTGGGGGTGGGCAGGGGTATATTCTCTCCATTCCTACCCCTTTTGGGCTACCTGCACTGATTATCTTACGCATCCCCATCCTTTTTTTCCATCCTCTCCTTGGCGCTTGGGCAAAGGGGCGCTAGGCCGCACTCGTGGCATTGCGGCGCGCGGGCTTTGCAGATGTAGCGACCGTGGAGAATAAGCCAGTGGTGCGCCTTACCCCATAGCTCTTCGGGGATGTGGGCCTTAAGCTGCTTCTCGGTGGCGCTGGGCGTGGTTGCGTTGCGGGTTAACCCCAGCCTGCGCGCCACGCGGTGCACATGCGTATCCACGGCCAGTGCCGGTTGCCTGAAACCCACGGAGAGCATGACGTTGGCCGTCTTTTCTCCCACGCCCGGTAGGGAGAGGAGCTCCTCGCGGGTTTGTGGCACTTCCCCCTGGAAATCCTGCGCGAGCCGACGGGCCATTGCCACGAGGTGTTTGGCCTTGCTGTTCGGGTAGGAGCATGAAGCGATGTATTCAAACACCTCCAGCGGCGTGGCGGCCGCCATGCGCTCCGCGGTGGGGAAGGCTCGAAGTAGCGGTGGGGTGATGAGGTTAACGCGTTTATCGGTGCATTGCGCCGAGAGCATCACCGCCACGAGTAGCCCAAAGGGCGATGCGTAGGACAGCTCCGTTTGGGGATTGGGCATGGCATCCTCGAACCACGATATGATTCTATCGTAGTGCGCTTGCAACCCTTGCTCTTCACGGCTGCCTCCCTTCCTCCGCGCGGTGCCCATGCTGCGGTGTGCCTATTTAATTGTGGAGAACATATGGCTCCAACGAATATTCATGGGGAAAGGTTTATTCTTATCGAGTGATAGCCATACGTATTTCGCCTTACCCTCGATGTGGTCCTCAGGCACAAAGCCCCAGAAGCGGCTATCGAGCGAGTTATTTCGATTGTCGCCCATCATGAAGTAGTAATCCATGCTGAATGTGTATTCCGATGCAGCCTGCCCATCGATGAGTATAACCCCATCAAGCACACGGAGGTCGTGCCGTTCGTACGTCGCGATGATTCGCTCGTATAGGGGGAGGTTATCGACGTTTAGCTGGATGGTAGTCCCTTTTTTGGGAATCCAAAGAGGCCCGAAGTCGCTATCTGTCCATGCGTAGCGGGGGGAGTGGGGGAATATGTAGCGCGAGGCCAGCTCCACGGGTAGGCTGCCGCTGCGCGTTACGCTCACCACGTTGGGCAATGCCTGCACCCTTTCGAGCATCTGCGCGGTGAGGGGTAGGGTGTAGCGGCCGGTGATAGGGTCGTACTGGCTGTCGTCAGAGGCAATCCCAATCTGCTCAAGAAGCTTGGCGTTGATGGGGGTGCCGTTGGTCTGCACGGTGTACGCGTACTGCCTTCCCGGCGTGCTACCCTGCGCAACGCCGTTGATAAGCACTTGATCATTGACGATTTGCAGCGTATCGCCCGCCACGGCTACGCAGCGTTTGATGTAGTTTTCACGCTTATCCACGGGGCGATCTATAATTGTGAAGCGGTGGTGAAGCTCTTCGCGCCCCACCTCCCGCGCGAGGTCGTAGTAGTTTCGCTCGGGGAACTCAGTGACGACCGTGTCGCCCATCGGGAAGTGGAATACCACCACGTCGCCCCGCTGCACCCGCCCAAGGCCGGCGCGGCGGTTGTAGTCACGTTGGATCCAGCGTACGTACGATGGGGTATGGTGCGTGAAGGGAAGCGTGTTGTGCGTGAAGGGCAGGGTGAGGGGGGTATTGGGTAGCTTCGGCCCATAATCGAGCTTGCTCACGATGAGGTAATCTCCGATGAGGAGCGTCTTTTCCATCGATCCGGTGGGGATTGTATACGCGGCGAATAGGAGGATTCTTATGAGCGTGGCCGCCACCGTGGCGAAAAGTAGCGCATCGATCCACTCCACCAGCGTGCTCTGCTTCTGCTTGCCCTTTTTGTGCCAAAAGAGCCAGTGCACCCGCTGGGTGATGTAGTAGTCGAAGATTATGGGGAGGCCTAGCAGCCACCAGTATTTCCCGGTCCAAACGATCAGTGCAACGTATAGTAGTGCGGTTATCCCAAAGCGTATGTACCGTAATCTAGGTACTTTTCTTAAAGAGCTCATCTTTCCTAGTATCGTTTTTCTACTGGTGCAAAGGTAGTAAAATCTGGGCTTTTCCCCCCAGCTGCGTGGGGGTTGCGCGGTGGCGCTGCGCAATTCCGGGGGGCGTATCGCTTGGGGCAAGTTAGCCGCGGGACAAACGTTTCTGCGCCGGGAGAAGTTCGCCAAGCCACGCGCTGAGCGACGAAAAGGCGTTACGCGTATTTTCTTGCCTATCGGTGCGCTGCCGCGGTTGGCCCCACCTCTTTCCCATCGTTGCTCGTGATGAATGCGTACCCAAAGTAGGCGTGTTCGCCTTGGGGCAGACGGAATGTGGCGTGCCCGTTTGAGAGTGGCACGCGTTGCGGAGCAGAGGCCGTTCCGTTGGCGCTTACTATGCAGAGGTGGATCCAATCGTCGGCGGGGGCGGCAGGGCTACTCCATTCGAGCGAGGTTTCACCAAGGGTTTCGGTGAGCTTGAGGCTTTGCACCTGGCGGTACGTACCCACGGATAGGCGTAGTTGACTAGGATCGCGCCGCGTTTCGAAAAGGCGTTTCATCAACACGGTGAACACTTTTCCGCTGGGTGTTTCTGCGCGAAGCCCAACCTTTGCCATGGGAAGCAGTTGGCTGGCCAGCTGGGCGTATTTTGCGAGGGTTGCGCGCTGCGTAATTGCGCGGCGGGATGGGGCGTGCGTGTTTGTTTGAGGCTTTGACCTGATGTATGGCGTTGCTTTCCATGTGGCGAATACCGTTGCGCCCATTGCGCCATGTATTGGCCCGAGCGGGGCGCGGTTGGGATTCGGCGTGGCGAGAGATTTTTGTTCCTTTCTCGTCGCGCTGTAGCGTTTGGCGAGCTCGCTATGGGGAGCTCCCATGCAGTAGGCATCAGTAAGCCCGAACCGGCACGCGCAGCAGTGGGGGGCATTGGGGACGTTGATGGCGCGGCGCGCGCATCTGCTTTTCCCACTGCCGGGCGGCGGCGTAAGTGGTGGCGTTACGATGCGATTCGCGGTCTGGCCATGGGGTCCTGAGCCCGGCGCGGCGGTTGTCCCTTCTAGGACGCTGTACATTGTTCTTGATCGCGCGCGTTGGTTTTCGCCCACGAAGGCTGTCCACAGCTCGACGCGGTGCGCGCTCCAGCCGCGGGGGAGCGTGAGCGAAAGCGATGTTACGCCATCCACCGGCACTACCTCCGCGATCCATTCATGGGTGGTGCTGCATCTGGCTGCCAGAAGGAGTTTTGGTGAAGTCCAAGGTAGAGCTGCCCCAAGGGTTAGCTCTACGCGCTCCTGCTGCCGGGTGGCGGCCATTCCGCCGGGTATCGGCCTCGTGGCCTCGGTGAGCTGAATAGCTGATGGGGGGAGCGTAGGGCCGGTTGGCGTGGCGATGAACCACTCCTGGAGGGCTTTTGCTACCGCCACGTGGTAGCTCCCCACGCATCGCCCATTTGCCTTTTGCCGCGGTGTATAGCCTTCCGCCAGGAGCTTTTTCAGGTAAGGGAGCACGAGGCATATCTGCCGCATCTTGCCGCGCTGTTCCCGCTGCGCGGCGGTGTTGGCATCCCGATAGTGGCTGGGCCAACCCCGTACGTAGAGTTGATTATTCATAACGTAGTGCACCGCGATGCCTCGGGGATACCATATTGGGCGTACTGCTTGGTAGTGTGCCATGGTGGTTGCGTTTGCTATTGGCGTTTAAACGTAGTGAATCTAGGCGTAGCGCTTGCCGCTCCGCGGTGTAAAGGTAGCGTGCATACCCAATTTCTCACCGCAATAGTTGGGTTTAGTCCTTCGCTGCGCGGGGTGAAATCCGAAGGGTGCGTGGTTCCGTTTGCCCCGGGTTGAGGCCCTGTTCCTCCGCATCGACCGTGTCGATGCGATTTGCTAATGGCGGGCGTGGTAAATCCGTTGCTTTGGGCAATCAATGGTAGGTTCTGGGGTAAAGAGCTGTAGGGTGGAGCGGGTAGGCTATGGGCTGGATGCTGGTACGTTACCCATCGTTTTTTGAGAATATGTATTGGAATGGAGGTGGGTACCGTGATGGTTGCAACGTATATCAGAGTGCGAAAGCGCGGATAAAAATATTTTCTCAAAGTCTTAATTTGCTATATACAAAAATTGTTGTAATTTTGCGCAATGGGTGGTGCGTGTGAGGGGTGAGGTCACGGCAAGCATTAATAGTAAATCGTACCGATTATGAAAAAAGAGGTGGTAATTTTGTCGGCTAAGCGAACCCCGATAGGTTCGTTTGGCGGTGCGCTCAAGGGCAAGACTGCGGCCGACTTGGGGGTGGTGGCCGCGAAGGCGGCCATCGCGGAGGCGGGTATATGCCCGAGCCAGATTGACCAGGTGATGTTCGGCTGCGTGTTGCAGGCCGGCGTTGGGCAGAATGTGGCCCGCCAGGTTGGAAAGCATAGCGGGCTGGAGGTGACTTCGCCCGCGCTGACGGTAAATCAGGTGTGCGGCTCTGGCATGAAGAGCATTATTCTGGGCGCGATGTCGATCATGTGCGAGGATACGAGCGTGGTGCTGGTGGGCGGCACGGAAAGCATGTCGAATGCGCCGTACATCTCCCCGGATGCCCGTTGGGGGGCGCGCATGGGCGATGCGAAGCTGGTGGATGCGATGATAAAGGATGGGCTATGGGATGCCTTCAACGATGTGCACATGGGGGTGACCGCGGAGAATGTGGCGGAGCGTTTTGGGATTACCCGCGAGATGCAGGATGCGTTGGCGTGCGAGAGTCAGCGTCGTGCCTGCCTGGCGCGGAAGAATGGGGAGTTTAAACGCGAGATCGCGCCGGTGGAGATCGTGGATCGCAAGGGCAAGGTGACGGTGGTGGCCGACGATGAGTACCCGCGCGAAGGGGTGACTATGGAGTCGCTCGCGCAGCTAAAGCCGGCGTTCAAGAAGGGCGGTACGGTGACCGCGGGCAATGCTTCGGGTATTAACGATGGGGCCGCCGCGCTCATTATCGCCTCGCGCGAGAAGGCCGAGGCGCTGGGGCTAAAGCCGTTGGCTTCCATCGTTGGTTTCGCGGCGGAGGGGGTAGAGCCCGACATTATGGGGGTAGGCCCCATAGCGTCGACCAAAAAGGTGATGCAGCGCACCGGGATGTCGGCTAACGATTTTGATATCACGGAGGCCAATGAGGCATTCGCGGCGCAGGCCGCGTGCGTGGTGCGGGAGCTGGGTTTTGACATGTCGAGGGTGAATCTCCGCGGGGGTGCCATTGCGCTGGGGCATCCGATAGGCGCTTCGGGGGCGCGCATCGTGACCACGCTGCTGCATTTGCTTCAGGATAAAAAGAAGGAGATAGGGCTTGCCACGCTGTGCGTTGGCGGGGGCATGGGGCTTTCGATAGTTATTAAGGCTGAGTAGGCGATTGGGAGGGGTGGCCATGCGTCGCGGCCGAGGGGGGCCGCGGGGCGTGGCTGCCCGCTTTCCGGGTTGCGTTTGCGCGTGGCGATGGGGCGTGCGGCGCGGAGAGGGGGCGAGGTCTTTCCCGGTGCGGGAAATGCGGTGCGGTGGTTTTGCTGTTTCTACGCGAGTTTGGCGGAAGATGGGGTGAGGCGCTGTTTTTTTCATTGAGAATTTGGAGGATTTGCGAAAAAGTCATACCTTTGCACCCGCAAGCGTGGAGCTTGCAGCGCGTGTTTGGTTGTTGGGGTGCTATAGCTCAGTTGGTAGAGCAAAGGACTGAAAATCCTTGTGTCCCTGGTTCGATTCCAGGTGGCACCACGCGTTAGAGAGGGTGAGGAAAGGGAGCTCAAAGCGTAAGTTTTGGGTTTCCTTTCTGCGTTTTATCGGATGTGCAGCGGATGCTGCGCGGTGCGTCTGCCTGGGCGTTTTCGCAACGAAAGTGCCGGTGCGGGCGCAGCTGTAGTAATGGATTGGGGCGAAGAGAGCGATGTCTGAACAGGGTCGAAAGGTTGTGATTGTAGGCGCGGGGCCGGCGGGGCTGATGGCCGCGTTGCATGCCGCGAAGGAGGGGGCTAATGTCACGGTGTTGGAGCATTCGAAACATGCTTGCCTCAAGCTGGGAATTACGGGTAAGGGGCGTTGCAACGTGACCAATGCGCGTCCCATGGCGGAGTTTCGCGAGAAGGTGCCGCAAGGTTTCGATTTTTTGCAATCGGCTTTCGCCTACTATTCGAATGTTGCGCTGCGGTGCGAGTTGGAGCGTATGGGGGTGCCTACGCTCGTGGAGCGAGGCGATAGGGTGTATCCTAGCAATGGGGATGCGCAAACGGTGCGTAGGGCCTTGATAGGCGCTGCGCAGGGGGCTGGGGTGCAGCTTCGCACGGATGTGCACGATGTGGAGGTGCTGCGGGATGGGACGAATTTCGCGGTGCATTTTTCGGATGCTAGGGGGAGTTGGTGCGCGGAGAGAGGCAGTGCGCTGCTGCTGGCCACGGGGGGATGCTCTTACCCCGCCACGGGGAGCGATGGCAGCGGATATTCGTTGGCGCGGGCGTTGGGGCATACGGTAACGCCGCTTCGGCCTACGCTCGTGGGGCTGCGCGTGGCGAACGCATTGACAGCCGCGGCTGGCGAAGAGCTGCGGAATGTGCGGGTGGCCCTGCTACGTAAGGGGGAGTGCCTGGCAGAAGAGCAGGGGGAGGTTATGTGCGAGCGGTTGGGCTTCGGGGGATCGGCCGTGCTACGTTTAAGTAGGCTGGTGACGATGGCGGAGGAACGCGATGGTTTTTCGCTATCGATAGATTTTAAGCCGGGGCTAAACCGCGCCAAGCTGCGGGGACGCATAGCGCGCGAGCGGGAGGAACGCCCGCGAGAACCCTTGTCGTCGTCCCTGCGCGCGCTGCTCCCGGCCAAGCTGGTTTTACCGGTGGGGCGGCGCGCCGGGGTACCTTTAAATAGAGGGTGGGCGGATCTGCGCGCGCATGATGTGGAGTGCCTAGTGCAAACGTTAAAGGGGATGCGGTTCGATGTGGTGGGCCACGAGGGGTTTGAACGGGCGCTGGTGACGGCGGGAGGCGTTGCGCTGGACGAGGTGCACCCCGAAACGATGGAATCGCGCCTAGTGCCA
Organism: Bacteroidia bacterium; assembly: GCA_013333195.2. Lineage (GTDB taxonomy): Bacteria > Bacteroidota > Bacteroidia > Bacteroidales > CAJPTX01 > Bacteroides_D. Next base: position 21,916 of record JABCPG020000025.1, on the reverse strand, counting down.
AACTTGTACTTTGCGGGGGAGCTGCTCGATGTGGATGCTAATACGGGTGGTTTCAACTTGCAGATTGCTTTTTCTACCGGGGCGCTGGCGGGGAGCCACCTTGGGAGAGGGTAGCGCGGTTCTCGCAATTCCGCAACGTGGGGTGATTGCTGGAGAAAGTATTTTTTAAGATTTTTGGATGCAGCTTGCGGGTATTCCTTGGTGTAGTCTATTTGTTTACTGATTTTGGGGAATCGGCTTAGGACGATAATGGTGAATGAAGAGGGATGCGAGGCGGACTACCCCGCTACGGCTGGGGCTTTTTTCGCCATGCTAATACCATTTGCCGAAGGGCTAGTGGCGGATTGGCGGTTGAATGTTGGTTTAAATTTGACGCTTTAACCCTTATCTTGGGCCTGCGCATCGAGGGATTTAGTGCAAAGTACATTTATGCCCTCCGTTCGCTGTTTACTTTGCTCTACAGCCCATTCCTACGAATGGTTTTCTTGCGGTGCGAGAGACTTTTGTTGGCTCCGTGGCGCCATTCTAGCAGCGGGAGAATCTTCGGAGCGGTGCGTGCGTGCGATGTGAAGATGGTCGCAATGGCCCGTCTGGCTGCTTTCACTAGTGGGGCGCGATCGCCGCAATCGTCGCTTCTCTGCGCAATGCCGGGGTGAGAAAATACCTTGAGGGGGTAGCTTGGATGCTGTAGCCGCTAGCAGCGATTCTCGGTTGCGCTGTGAACCCCCGTTGCATTTTTCAGCGCTTCCGTCAGCTGCTCGATGCGCTTCCGGCTGCCTTCGTTGCTGTTTACGTGCATAATGCTGTTTGCCAGCTGCAAGGCGCTACGCTTTAAGAATTCCTCTTCATGCTCTTTGTAGCCTTCGAATCGTCCGAATTCCATGATGCCCACCAATCCGGAATCGGATTCTAGGGGTTGCACGGCGAGCGATTTTGGCACAGCGCGCCCTAGGCCGGAATTGACCTTGACTACAGTTTTCGGCACGTCGTTGATGATGCGGGCCGTGTTGTCGAGAAAGCAGGCGCCGACGATTCCTTCCCCTATGGCGCAGGTTTCGTATTTTGCGCGCTGCGCGGTGTCCAACCCATAGCTAGCGAAGAGAACTAACCCCAACTCGTTTGTTTCGGGTGAGAGGCGGGCGATGTATAGCAGACCGACCTTAGATTTCAGATACTTTGCAATTTTTTCGAGCGAACTCTGGCATAGGGCCTGAAGGTCATCAAGGTTTCTGATGATTACCTGGTGTAGCTGGCGTTCGCCCTCGTCGCTCCATTGCCTGCGTTCGGCGGCCTCCTCTAGGCTTTTGCGCTGCGATTGCTCACGGCGCAGCTCTTCGGTTAGTTTTTGATTATCACCGTAATGCGATTGGTATCTGCTCCGTATATTTATCACCAAGGAGCGCATTTTTTTTACAGAGTTGGAGGTTTCAAGAACGATTTCGCCTGTGAACAGCACGGCAAGAATCCCTACGGTTAGCAGCGAGTATGGGGGATGGCTCGTATCCCCGTGCGAGGCGTTAATGTAATCGATCGCGAGCGAGATCCCTAATACGATTAGTCCGATCAGCGTGCCTACCGCTAAGTGCCGTTGCTTTTTTATTGCTCTTGGCAGTACCCACACGATTGCGATCCCCAGCCCTGCAACGAGGTAGGCAATTCCGATGGCGTACGCGCTGATGTAAAGGGAGGCGGGGAGTAGCGTGGTTAGAATCGTTGCCAATCCGCCCAGCGCGGCGAGAGGATAGGCAAGCGTAGTGGGGAAGGAGTATGGGTAACGGTTGTGCAGGAGCATTAGCAGCGCAGCCATGCTTCCGAGTCGGCCAGCGGCGTGCAGCGAGTAGTAGAGGTTCCAACCCATTGATGGGAATATTTGTAGCAGCTGGGATGTTGGGACCGTGATCACGCTAAGCATCAGGAATAGCAGCAGCACTGAGGTCCATACGTGGGTTTTCAGGTTTTGCACCAAAGTGTAGAGCGCAATGTGGGCTATGAGTAGGGTAAGCAGAAGGCCGAGGAGTATATTCACTGGCATGTTTGCGCGCCCCTGTTCGGCGACAATGGTTTCGTAGTCCCCGAGGCGGGGGGCGAAAACTACGCCCGCTTTTGGGAAATTGAAATTGGAAACCTGTAGCACGATTTCGACGGTGTCAACGGCGCCTGGCGTTCCCGCGGGGAGAGAGAAGGGGATGATGGCTTTGCTGGCTCTTGGGCTCTCCTCGAAAGGAACGGCTGATACCTTCCCGGAATGGTACTCCTCCGCGCCGTTAATCCATAGCGTGTAGCTCGAGTGGATTAATGGGAGGTAGAGCGCGAGGCGTTGGCTACGGCCCGGATTTTTAACGGGGCATAGTATGCGGTAGGTTGCGTAGCTGTGCGCCGGTAGAGGCTCGTTTCTATCGTTGCGGTAGGTTGTCCAGCTATTTGGTATTTTCTCAAAAGTGTGGGTTGTGGAGTGTTGGCGCGCGATGTCCGCGGGCGTGAGCAGCTGGTCGAAGTAGAATTCGCATTCCCAATCTATGGGGATGACGGTTCTTTCTTGGAGCGGGGTCTGCCCCAAGGCTTGCGCGATGGGAAGGAGCATGAGTATCAGCGCAACCGCGCGGGCAGAGAGCCTACTTGAACGTATTAAGTTGAGCATTAGGAGCTGCATGTTCAGGCTAGCCTATCGTCACGAAAGCTATTGATTTTTTTTGCTGCATTCCACCACAATGGCCTTACATGCATTCATATGCCCCATGCGGCACGCGGCGTGGAAATCGGCGCATCCCTTTTCGCTGTCGCCTCCGCGGAGTAGCGCCATACCACGGTTATAGTAGCTCATCGCGTTGGTTTGATCGATCTCAATGGCGCGGTCGTAGGCGGCGGCGGCCTCGATGTAGTCTCCAATTTTGTAGAGGGCGCTGCCCTTGCAGGTGTAGGCTGTTGCGTTGCGGGGTGAGAGTTCTATGGCGAGGTTATACCACGCTATTGCGTCGAGGGGGCGTTCGTCGTTCATGATTGCCAGCCCAAGGTTGATGTACAGGGACGCCCGTTCTGGGGCGTTCGAGGGTAGCAGTTCGTTGGCGCGCTGGAATGATTCCTGCGCTTTTTTAAAGCGGCCGCGTAGATTCATTACGATACCCTCCTTAAGGTATAGGTTAGGGCTTTCGGGATTGGCTTTCACGCCCGCGGTGATTACCTGTTCGGCCTTTTTGAATTCTCGGCTGCGTATATAGGTTTCCGTGAGGAGCAGCACGACCGTTGTATCGTTTTCTCCTAGCTCTTTGTAGGCGGATTCCAGCCGTTCGCGGGCCGTTTTGAGGTCACCTTGCTCCAGCGCGCGTTGGCCTACAGCCAGCGCGCTTTCCGTGGGGGCGTTGGCTTCCTGCGCGGCGAGCGGGCTATGGGCGTACCCTACGAGTAGTAGGCCTAAAATTATTGCTGTGATTCGCGTTCGCATCTTTTTCATCTCGTTTGGTCTGCTTTCTTTACATTGCGCTCCACGGTGGAGCCGGGATTAATTACAACCCTTTGGGCAAATGCTGTGCCAAGGGTCATCCCGTCGGCTTGCTCTAGGTTTTCTCCGAGTGATACCCCTCGGGCGGGCTGTGAGATTGTCACGCCGGTTGGCGCTATGCAGCGCTGTAGGTAGAATTGTGTGGTGTCGCCCTCCATGGTTGCGCCGAAGGCGAGGATAACCTCCCGTATACCCTTTCCGACTATTGTGGAAAGGAGCTGGTCAATGGGTAGTTGGGAGGGGCCGATGCCCTGCATGGGGTCTATTAGCCCACCCATTACATAGTATAGGCCCCGATAGCTCTGCGAGTGCTCAATAGCCATCACATCGCGCGTGTCGGCCACTACGCATAGGATTGCCCGGTCGCGCGATCGACTTGCGCATATGCTGCACACGCCGCCGTCATCGCTCAGCCCATGGCACTCGGGGCAGTGCTGCACCTCCTCGAGGAAACGTTGAATGGCTGCTATGAAGCGTTTGCGCTCCTCAATTGGGCGGCCGAGCATGTGCAGCGCGTAGCGCTGCGCGCTTTTCCTGCCTACGCCCGGCAGCCGCATGAATTCGGCCACCGCCTCGCCGAAGAATTGCGATGAATACTCGCCATTGTCCCCCATTGCTTCAATCTCCCATTACGCCCCTTTCGCGGCAAAGGTACAATTTTTCCTAGTTATTTTATGTTGATAGAGAGCATTCACGCCACGAGATTTGTCTTCGATTGGATCTGCAGTGCATGGTGCACCGAGGGGCGGAGAGAGCGTGCGGGGTCACTACGCGTGGGGAGGGCGGGATTAACCATTTTATTTTAGAGAAAAAAGGTGTTGCGCTAAATGTTCTTATCTTAGTGGTTTACAGTGCATTATAGTTACTATAATGGGGCGTATACCGTTCTAGCGGTGCATGGATTCGGTTTGGATAGTAAAAATTGCTTACCTTTGCCCTCGGTTTAAACGCAATACGTGAAGAAGAGATGGTAATGGAAGATAGCGATACCATGGGGTATGATGGCGGACGGGATGACAAGAATGACATCCATTCGACCGCGGTGCGTGCTGGGAAGCGCACCTATTTCTTTGATGTGAAGGCGACTCGTAATGATGATTACTATATTACCATCACGGAGAGTAAGCGCCGCCAGGGGGAAGAGGCTTCGTATGAGAAGCACAAGATTTTTCTCTATCGTGAGGACTTTAACAAGTTTAAGACGGGTCTAGGCGAAGCGATTGATTACGTCATCGATCATAAGGGGGAAGTAGAGCCTCGGGAGGAGGATGACGAGCAGGAGGGCTTCTAGCCGTTTGATTCTAGGCTATATAGTAACGTCCGCAATTCCTATGGAGGTTGCGGACGTTTTTTTTGTGCGTTCCTTCGTAGGTTGCGCGGACTTTGTGAATCTTTCAAATTAGAGCCAAGCGTGAGGATACTCTGGGGGGCGGAGGCGTTGGAGTTTTGACCTAGCTGTAGCCCAGCCGTGCGCTGCGTTCGCCATTGCGCTGCATTCTTTGTTTTGGCGCGTAGCAGCATAATTGCGAATGGGCGAAGTGCCGATTCTAGAGTGGCGTGCGCTTGTGGGATACCGGATGGCAGACCGCGGGGTTTGGTCTGTATCGAGAATTCACCCCATTGCGCAAAATCCTTAAGAGCGCGTTCTGGATCTTCGCGCGGGACGGCGCGGCGCGCTCAGCTCGCGGTTTTGTTTAGGATCGTTTTGCTTCCCTGGACATTCTCGATGACGGCTCTCTGGGCGTCTTCCGCCGTTTGCAGGGCTTCTTCGGCCCGGCGGGCGGCGACTTTCGCCGCGTTGGCAGCCAGGGTGGCCCTGCGCTCCGCGACCTCGGCCGCGAGCTGCGCGGAGACAGCCTTTCGGGTTTTAATTTCTGCGTGCCGGGCAGCGGAAGCGCGTTGCCGTTTTTCCTGTATGCTCTTCGCTTTCCGACGCTTTGCCTCCGCGGCCACTAGGCGTTGCGTGCGTTGCTCGTTTTCAAACATTTGCCCCTTTCCGGTTAAGAGCCAATGGGCTGAGACCCCATAATCGCGCACGAGATATTCGAGCCACGCGGGTTGAAATATGTCGCGATGGGGCTCCTTCTCAAGAGTGTTGAGGTTCCAGCGATTTATGCCGTAGCGTGTTGTGAAGGTCTGTTTTCCTCGGATGTACCCCCTATGCTTCATCTCCTTTAGCGTTGAGAAGAAGCGTTGCACTATAACTTCGCTTTCGGGTGTTTGCATATATACCTCTTAATTTTTAGTACGATGGAGGGAACCGTCCGCGGTGAAGAGTCTTCCCCCATTTTCGGTTAGGTTGACAGATGGGAGATTGATGATAACCGGGAAGCGGGGCGCTGAGGTGCGCATCAAGCGCGCTACGGTGTATCTCGTGGTTCCTACCATGTATCTGCTGTTAAACAAATCGGTTTATATTTTGGTGCAATATTACGCGAATAGATTTTCACAAACAAATTTTTCGTGATTTTTTGAAAATATTTTCTTGATGAATTCTTTTGTGTTTCCATAGTTTTATGTTTTAGGTATAAACGCGGTCTTTGTGGCGGTGGAGAATGGTTTTAGCCTTTACAAAGGGATGGCTACTTTCGGTGCATCGTTTTTGTGGCCTGACACTGGCGAGTGTCGGGTGCAAGCGTTAGGATTCGGGGCTACGCGCGACGTTTGGTCGTGGCGCACATGCGGCACATAAGGGCGTAGGGTGTATCGGTATCGTTGAGAAGCATCTATTGCAACGCCCCGTTTTTAATGTAAACGGCATAATTCTTCTTGATATGTTTTATTTTATTTCTATACAATTGCTGTTCAATTGAAGATTTTTAAGGTTTTTCGGCTCTGCGCAAAGAGGCTCGCATCGCTTTTAGCGCGAGGCTTTTTGCGATGCGAAAAGTAAGGTGTTTAGATTGGAGTTACATGGAATAGTTTTTTGTTCTATTCTAGCGTTCAACGAAACATTTTTGGATTGGAAGCGTTAACCTTGCGGAATGCATGTGAATGTTGTGCGTTAGCGATGGGAGTAAGAGCAGTTTTCCACTCCCATGTGGGCGGGGTAAAGGGAGAGCGTGAGACCGCCCGGAGTCTGCATAAAGCGGAGGGCTTCCATTTTTTTTCTACGCTAGACGTTGGTTTATCCGGGGGAGGGGGCGATGTCTGGGGCTAGCTATAAGATTTTATCGGGACGTGCGGAGGGGGTGTATACGGATCGCCGGAGTCGCTTTCTGTCCTATCTGCAACCTGTATGCGCGGAGCAGGATGCGCGGGTGGCGCTCGATGCGATACGAGCGGAGCACCACGCGGCTAGGCACGTTTGCTACGCGGTCGTTATTGACGATCTTTCGTTAGCTTTGTCGAACGATGATGGTGAGCCGAGCGGCTCGGCGGGTAGACCCATACTCCAGGCGTTGCAACGCGTGGGCCTGGAGTATACGCTGGGGGTGGTGGTGCGCTACTTTGGCGGAATAAAGCTGGGCGTTCCGGGCCTGATAGCCGCCTATCGCGGCGCGGTGGAGAATGCGCTGGAGAACGCGAATGTGGAGGAACGTATACGGGAGAGCAGCCTATTGATAGCGAGCCCCTACGGCACGGTGAGCGTGTTGATGGGGTATGTTAAGGGGAGCGGAGGGCGGATCATGTCGGAGCGATACGAGGCGGAGATGTGCCATTTCGCGATAGCATGGCCGGAGGAGCGGGTTGCGGATGTGGTGGCGTGGACGGAGAGCTACGGCGTGGAGGCGCGCATTGAGGGGTCAAAGAAGGGTTCGAGGGTGCTACCAAAACCCTATGAACCATTCACTTATTAGATAGGAAACAACTAGCAACGATTAAGACAATGAAAGGAAAATCGCTTGTATCAATCAATGACCTGACGAAGGAGGAGATTGTTGGGATTCTCGACCTTGCGGAGGAGTTCTCGCGGGAGCCGCACCAGCGTGTGCTGGATGGGGTGGTGGTGGCCACGCTTTTTTTTGAGCCGTCGACGCGTACCCGCCTGAGCTTTGAGAGCGCCGTGAATCAGTTAGGGGGAAGGGTTATAGGCTTCTCAGAGGCTTCGTCATCGAGCGTGTCGAAGGGAGAGTCGTTCAACGACACGATACTAACCGTGTCGAACTACGTGGATCTTATAGTCATGCGCCACCCGCTGGAGGGCACGGCGCGCTACGCGTCGGAGGTGTCGCCGGTGCCGGTAATCAACGCGGGAGATGGCGCGAACCAGCATCCGACGCAGACGCTGCTCGATCTGTTTTCGATACGAAAGACGCAAGGTTCGCTTGAGCATAAGACGATAACCATGGTGGGCGATTTGAAGTACGGGCGCACAGTGCATTCGCTGCTCATGGCGATGTCGCATTTCCATCCGACGTTTCGATTCATTGCGCCCCCCGAGCTGCAGCTCCCGGAGGAGTATAAGATTTACCTGAAGGAAAAAAATCTCCCGTACGAGGAGTACACCACGCTGGGCGATCATATTGATGATTGCGACATCCTTTACATGACGCGCGTGCAGCGAGAACGTTTTTCCGATCCGCTGGAATACGAGAAGGTAAAGAATGTGTACGTGCTGCATGAGGAGATGCTCCGGCGATCGAAGCCGGGTATGCGGGTGCTACACCCGCTGCCGCGCGTCAATGAGATTTCAACCGATGTGGATGCATCGCCCAAGGCGTACTATTTTCAGCAGGCGCGCAACGGGGTGTACACCCGCATGGCGATTATCTCCGCGATTCTAGGGCGCAAGGAGCTAGGGTTACGGTAGGGCTATGCCGCAACGTGCGGATTAAAAAAAACGAACAGGAAAAGGAGAGGAAGACCATGGCAATAGGAAAAGAGATGAAGGTAACGGCCATCGAGGAGGGGACGGTGATTGACCATATCCCGGCCGGGAGCTTATTTAAGGTGATTAAGATACTGGGCCTCAATCAGCTCGATGACCAAATAACGTTTGGTACGAATCTGACGAGCGGGCGGTTGGGCAAGAAGGCGATAGTGAAGGTATCGGGCAAATTTTTTCTTCCGGAAGAGATTAATCGCATAGCCCTTGTGGCGCCTCACGCCAGCCTGAATATCATTCGGGGGTACGAGGTGGTGGAGAAGCAGGATGTGTCGCTTCCTAAGGAGGTGCAGGGGATTGTGCGGTGCGTAAACCCCAAGTGCATTACGAACCACGATGAGATAACGCCCCGTTTTGATGTTCTCCATGGCGATCCGGTAACGCTTCGTTGCCATTACTGCGAGCGTATAACCGATGAGTCGCATATGACATTTATAGAGTAGCTGGGGGCGGGCCTGCCTAGGTGGCGGACCCGGGCGGGCCCGCTCCTCTCAGCGATCGTTTAGATGCTTGAAGAGGCGTTTCCCCTGCGTGGATTCGTGGGTGTGGGCGTGCGGATCGTATCGGATGCGTTGCGCCTTGTTTCCTTCCATTGTGACGGTTTATAAATCGATGGGGAAGAGGATTCTGAACGTTGGGCGGCATATACCACACGTTGCGCGTTGTTTTGAGTGTATCGAAAAATGAAGAAGTAGCTATGGAGAAGCGAGAGCTATCGACCCTAGGAGAATTTGGCCTTATAAAACACTTGACGCGGCATTTTCCCATTCAGCGGGCGGAGACTGTGCTTGGCGTGGGCGATGACTGCGCCATTCTCAGGGCGCCTGAGGGGGAGCGCGTGGTGGTGACAACGGATGCATTGCTCGAGGGGGTGCATTTCGATCTCACCTATTTCCCCTTGCGCCATTTGGGCTATAAGGCGGTTTCGGTGAACGTAAGCGATGTGTGCGCGATGAATGCGAGCCCCGCGCAGCTCCTTGTGACGGTTGGGGTTTCAAAGCGATTCTACGTGGAGGATCTTGAAGAGCTTTACGAGGGGATACGTTTGGCGTGCGAGCATTACCACGTAGACCTGGTGGGGGGCGATACGACCTCGTCGCTGACCGGCCTGACGCTATCGCTGACCGCGATTGGCTATGGGGCGGAAGAGAAGCTTTGCCGACGTAGCGGCGCGGAGGCGCATGAGCTGATTTTCGTAACTGGGAATTTAGGCGCATCGTACCTTGGGTTGCAGCTGCTGGAGCGCGAGAAACGCGTGATGCGGGCCAACCCCCATGGCGCGCCGGATTTTGCGGGATACGAGTATCCGCTGGAACGGATGCTAAAGCCGGAGGCGCGTTTGGATGCGGTAGAGGCGTTTAGGAAAGCTGGGGTGGTGCCCACGTCGATGATTGATATCAGCGATGGCCTATCGAGCGAGTTGCTGCATATATGCGAGGCGTCGAATGTGGGGTGCAGGGTGTTTCCGGAGCGCATTCCGATAGATCAGACGACGATGCGGCTGGCCGAAGAGATGCATATTTCTCCGTTGGTGGCCGCGCTTAATGGTGGCGAGGATTACGAATTGCTTTTCACCGTGCCGCGCGCGTTGATGGATGCGGTTAGCGATTTAGGCGCAACGATGATTGGTTACACAGTGCCTGAGGACAGGGGGAGGATGTTGGTCACCGCGCAGGGGGAGGAGTTTCCCATAAAGGCCCAGGGGTGGGATGCCTATTCGCGGGAAGGTGATAACCGCAGTGAGGGAATTAACGGTTAGAAATATAGACATTCCATTGTGAAAGCGATGTTTTTTCGGCTGTAGCGTTGGAATCAAATGTCGTTAAAACTAATAAAAACTACTACCTTTGCGTGCGAGAACCGTGCGGATGAGAAAAACACATAAGCGAAGAGATGGCTATAGATTTGTCGGTGTTGGCTAGGATGGTACAGAGCAACGTGCGTTTGATACTTCCTTCGATAGGAGCTTTTTTTGTGAGGGATCTCGAAACAGGGTTTCGGGCTGAGAACGTGACGTTTAGCACATTCTTACGCTACGATGATGGGCGGCTGGCCGAACTTCTCTCGGAGCAGTGCGGGCTTTCCCCCGCCGCGGCGGCAGAGAAAGGAAGGGAGATTTGCGATTATATAGGCGCAGAGCTTAGCGCGAGGGGGACGTGCGGTATACCTGGATTAGGGACGCTGCAAAAACGGGCGGATGGTCAAATTGAGTTCTTACCCGGGGATCCTGGCCTGGTTTCTCCATCGAATGAAACCCCGGCAGCGGATCCTCAGGATAAGCCGCGCGAAGCACCATCTGTGCAGGAGACATGTCCAAAAGCGGATGTGCAGCCACCGCAGCGGGAGGGGACTTCGGACTCGAAGGAGACAGTGCTTTCAAGAGCACAGCGGAAGCAAGAAAAGGTTGTTCGAGGACAGGTGAAGAGCAAGGTTCCCCCTAGTAGTAGCGCGAAGCGGGAGAATGCGCCTAAGGAGCGTTCGACAGAACGGAGTGGCGGGAGCGGTTTTGCGAAGTTTGTGCTTGTGCTTGCTTTTTGCGTAGTAGCGTTTGCGGCAGCAGATTTTTTATGGTTCGGGTGGGTAAGCTCCAGCATTATGCCGGACGTAGCGCCATACTTTAAGATGCGCACGCAGAAGTTGCTAGATGCTGCGGCGGAGGCTGTGAAGGATGTGGAGGAGGAAGCTGCAGACGAGGATGGCTTGGATAATTCCGCGAACGGCGCGGGCGCAGCGCTGAATGGGAGTGGCGATGGGCAAGCTGAAAACAACTTAATGGAGGATTTCCGAAGTCGCGGGGAGGTGGGCATCGCAGAGAAAGCGAACGACTCGAAGCGTGCTGGGCAGGCAGCTGCCCGCGTAGCGGAGCAGGGGGGGAAGGCGGTGAATGGAGGGTCGGGGTATTCTTCCGGGCAGGATGCCACAAGCGAAGAGCGCCAGTACGGCCTTCCCAGCCAATCGAATTCTTACCATGTGGTGGTAGGAAGTTTCGAAGAGAAGGATAACGCCCAACGGTACTGTTCGCAGCTGAAATCACGAGGTTTCTCTAGCGGCATAATAGCGCAGGAATCGGGAAAGAACGCGGTGACGGTAGGGTCGTTCCCGACGCTACGGGCGGCGCGGCAGGCGTGTAATGGCGTGAAGAACCGTTTTCCCGGCGCGTGGGTGCTGGAATACTAATGCAAAAGAGGCCATGCTGGATGATGGGATAGAGATCCCACTGGAGTTTAAGGCGCGCGCTGGGTCGCGTCGAATTACGTTGAAGCGCAATCGGATAGACCCCCCGTCGATTATATACCCGCGTGGCATGACGCAGGCAGCGGCCTTGCGGGAGATTAGCCTGCATCCGGCGTACATGAAGCTGAAGGAGCAGATGCAGCGTCCTGTAGAGAACGCCATTGAAGACGGGTATCGCACCCGTTTGCATACCTTTCGGTTCCATCCCAACCAGGCGGGGGATAGGTTTGCGGCTTACGAGCTAGGCGATGAGATTAACGTATACGTTCCATTCGATCAATCGCCAGTAAGCCACGAGGCGCAACGTTTTCTATTTAAGGTGCTTAAGGCTGTGGTTAAATCAGAGGGGGAGCGAATTCTTCCTGCCCTCGTATCGCAGCGCGCGAGGGAGTTAGGCCTGAGCTATAAGTCGGTAGAAGTGAAGCCGATGGTAAATTCTTGGGGAAAGTGTAGTAGCGAGCGGCGTCTTATATTTTCGTCGGCTTTGCTATTGTACCCCGATAGGTATGTCCGTTTGGTTGTGGATCACGAGTTGACCCACCTCACGTATTTAGATCATGGCGTAGAGTTCTGGCGTTTGCTCTCGGAGTATCGTGGGGAAGATGCGGAGCAGGAGAACCGCGAGATGGATCGCTATAGGCTGGCCATTCCATCCGTTTATTAGCAGCATGAAGATAGGTACTCTCGATTTAGGGAAGGAGCCGCTTTTTTTGGCGCCCATGGAGGATGTGACGGATCCTTCATTCCGCGCTATCTGCAAGGATTATGGTGCGGACATGGTGTATACGGAGTTTGTGAATTCTGATGGTCTGCTGCATGGTGCAGGTAGCTCGCTCGCGAAGCTGACGATTCGGGAGGCGGAGCGCCCTGTAGGGGTGCAGCTATACGGGCAGGACATCGAGAGCATGGTGGAGGGGGCTAAAATGATTCTATCGGTGCGACCCGATGTGCTCGATTTGAATTTTGGCTGTCCCGTGAAGAAGATAGCAGGGCGCGGAGCTGGAGCAGGGATGCTGCGCGATGTGCCGAAGCTGCTGGCGATGGTTTCGGCAATAGTGAAAGTGTCAGACATTCCGGTAACGGTGAAAACCCGTTTGGGGTGGGATGAGGAGACGATTATTATAGATACGCTCGCGGAGCAATTGCAGGACGTAGGGATAGCCGCGCTTACAATCCATGGGCGGACCCGTAGCCAGCTGTATACAGGGCGGGCCAATTGGGATACGATTGCCCGCGTGAAAGCGAACCCGAGGCTCCGTATTCCCATAGTTGGTAATGGAGATATTGCGGATGGGCCGGGGGCCGCGCAGGCTTTTCGGAAGTACGGTGTGGATGGGGTTATGATTGGGAGAGCTAGCTTTGGTAGGCCATGGGTGTTCAGCGATATTCGCTACTTTCTTGATACTGGAAATCCGCCCGCCCCGCTGAATATAGCGGATAGGGTGCAGCTTGCGCATCGCCATCTTGCGCTATCAATAGCGGAGAAAGGAGAACGTCGCGGAGTGCTTGAGATGCGTCGTCATCTTGCGTGCTATTTTAAAGGTCTTCCGCATTTTCGGTCGATGCGGCTCGCTCTCGTCACTGAGAATGATCCCATCCGTTTGGATGGGTTAATCGATGAGATAGGTAGGGATTACGCGGGTTGGCTTCCCGACCCTGGACGCGAGGCGTTGGGAGGCGAGTAGCTCATGCGGGGCGTAATGAATGTGACCTTTGGCGCCATTGCGGCGTGCACGCTGTGGGCCGGGGCCTTCGTGTTTATAAAAATTGGCGTGCAGTGGATGCCGCCGTTGCAATTTGCGGGTTGGCGATTCTTGGTGTCGGGTTTAGCGTTAGCGCCGTGGGTTCCGCGCGCGAGCGGCAGTACGTGGGAGGAGTTGCGGTTGGTAGCGAAACGCCACGTGTGGCTTCTTCTGCTCATGGGGCTGATGCAGATAGGACTTAAGTACGCATTCTTTTACCTTGGTTTAGCATTTGTGCCGGCCGCGCTGGGCGCGATGCTTTCAGGGGCAGGGCCTGTCGTCGTGGCGCTAGTGGCGCGGAGCGTTAGCCGCGAAGAGTCGATAAGTAGAAAAATGTGGGGAGCAATAGTTCTAGGGGGCATGGGCGTGGCGGTGTTAACGTTAGGCCGACAACGGATTGGCGCATTGAGCGATTATGCTCCGGTAGGGATAGCACTGATAATTTTGAGCAATGTAGTGTCGGCCCTTGGGGATCTCGCGGTATCGAAGGATCGAAAGGGCCTACCGCCGATGCTGATAGCGAGCGCGTCGCTTGTCGTAGGCGGCCTAGGCCTTTTGGCCGTGGGCATTCCAACGGAGGGGTGGAGAAGCCCTGTTGGCGAACCACTGGAATTCTATGCTTCCCTCGTTGCGCTATGCTGCATCTCCTCGATAGGGTTCGCCATATGGTTTACGCTTCTTAAGCGGCCGTTTGTTCGGGTGGTTACGCTTAATTTTTGGAAATTTCTTATTCCCTTACTGGGGTCTGTGTTTGCCTGGATCGCGATGCCGGGCGAGCGCCCCACTGTGGTTGCGCTACTCGGTATGCTTCTTATCGTTGGAGCGTTAATGCTGCTTAGCCGTGATGCGCGTCAAAGCCAGTAGCTCTGTTTTCCCTCCGTATTGAGCCATTCCCTCTAGGTGGTAGCATTGGTGGGGGAGTTGAGGAATGTCCCACATTTTCCTAGGTGATGTAAAGCATCGCAGCAGGGGGACGGAATGGTTCTCAGCATCGCGTGGGGACGGCGCGCTTCGAGATTTATTCGAGTGATTACACGGGCGCATTTCACGTTATCCCCCCTAGTGTTCTTTCGTGTGTAATTAGTTGGATATGAGATTCTAGTGTAATAGATGGAAGGTATGGGGTGAGGCAGTTTAATCTTTTGAACGTTGCGGGATAGGAATGCTGTGGAGGTGCTACGTGGGAGAAAGAAGAGGGGGGTGCTGCATGTTTGCATTATTGCTCAAGATTGTTTACCTTTGCCCTTCGAAAAACGAAACTAGATGTTACGGAGATAATGGATGCGGGCGAGTTGGCGTGGCGGCGGGAGATGGAAGAGATGACAAAGTCGGTGGCGCAGCTGATAGCGCAGTACGAGTTGCTTCGGAGGGAGATGCGTAGTCGGACAGAGGAGAATGCTTCGTTGCGGGCTCGAGTGGCGAATTTGGAGGCGGAGCTGGCGGAGGCGCGAGAAAGTAACCTGACGGCGTCGGCGGGTAGGGCCTTTGGGCCGGGATCGGAGGATTCGCGCAAGGCTCGTGAGCGGCTGAATGGTATGATACGGGAGGTGGATGCGTGCATAGCGTTACTACGTAGCTAGTGCGGTTTTAGCGAGGGAGGGTGTGCAATGCGAGAGGGAGAGCAGGGGGTGCAGAGCGTAAGGCTTTCGATAGAGATTTCGGGTGTGACGTATAGCGTGGAGGTTCCGGAGGTGTCGGCGGATTTGACCCGCGAGGCGATAAGCCATGTGGAGAAGGCGTACGGGGTTTTTATGGAGCGGAATCAGATGGTGTTTTCAGATATAGTAATGCGGCGAATAGCTTCGTTGGTGATGGTGGCGATTGCGAGTGAGGTGAAGGCGATGGGGATGGAGGGGCGACAGCAGGCTAGCGGGGCATTATTCAATGAGCTACGGGGATTGCGTTTAAGCATTGATGAGTTTCTTGCACACAGTAGGGGAGAGTCGTTATAAGATCTTTGGGGAGTAGAATTGCCCGCAGATTGCGTAGCAGCGATTGCGGAACTCAGCATTTAAAAGTATAGGGCGATGGACTCAGCCGCATGACGGCAGGCCTGGGTTACCGCGATGCGAGTCGTGGGATTTCGCGCGAGCGAGACGTTGGAAGTCGGATTGTGGCGGCCACCCTACACGTATAGGAATTGGGGTTACCAAAATTTTTGCTACGCGCTGCGGGCAACTTATGCAGAAGGTCTGAGTTTTGTTGGGCTTCTGTTTGGCGGTGTGCATTGAAATTAATAAAGAAATGGGTTCGAACATAGTATATGCTTTGGTGGGATTGATGGCAGGAGGGATGCTGTCGTTTTTTCTGTGGGACAGATTGCTTCGATCACGCTTGCGGTCGCAACGCGAGGCGGAGCGGAAGCGTTTGGATGCGTATCGGAAGGAGAAAGAGGTGGAGGCTCGCGAACATTTCAACGAGCTGAAGGAGGCGCACCGCGAGGAGTGCGCGGCGCGCGAGCAGAAGGTAAAACAGCGTGAGTCAGAGGTGCAGAAGCGTGAGAGCGATGCGCGCTCTCTGCAAGGCAGCGTGCAGCGCAAGCAAAAGGAGTTGGATGCGCTGCGCAAGCAGCTGGATACGCAGATGCAGCAGTGCGAGATACGGGCGGCTCAAAATGAGGAGCTGAATTGCGAGTTGCAGGCGCAACGTAAGCAGCAGCAGGAGGCATTGCAGACGGTAGCGTGCATGACTGTGGAGGAGGCCAAGGCGCAGCTTTTACAGACGGTTGAGGTTGATGCCCGTAGGGAGGCGTACGAGCTAAAGACGCAGATTCTCGATGAGGCTCGCCTGAAGGCGGATTCTGACGCCCAGGTCCTGGTGTTGCAGTCTGTGCAGCGGCTGGCAACGGAGACGATAATTGATAATACGGTAACGACCTTCCATATTGACAACGAGGAGGTGAAGGGTAAGATTATAGGTCGTGAAGGAAGGAATATACGGGCGCTGGAGCAGCTGATTGGGGTGGACATCATGGTTGATGATTCGCCGGAATCAATAGGTATTTCCTCGTTTGACCCAGTGCGCCGCGAGGTGGCGCGATTGTCGTTGCATCAGTTGGTGCAAGATGGTAGGATTCATCCGTCCCGCATCGAGGAGGTCGTGACGAAGGTGAAGAAGCAGCTTGAAGAAGAGATGCTGGAAACCGGTCGGCAGACGGTGATTGATTTGGGCCTGCAACCGATGAGCGTAGAGCTGACGAAAATGGTGGGGCGCATGAAGTACCGTTCTTCCTACGGCCAGAATCTACTTCAGCATTCTCGGGAAGTGGCAAATTTGTGCTCTATCATGGCGCAGGAGTTTAAGGTTAATGCGAAGCTTGCGAAGCGAGCGGGTTTGCTGCATGATTTAGGAAAGGTGTTGGAGGATAGCGATGTTCCGCATGCTTTGAGCGGTATGAAAATGGCGGAGCGGAACAAGGAGCATCCAGATGTGTGCAACGCGATTGGTGCGCACCACAATGAGGTGGAGTTCACCTCTATGCTTGGGCCGATTGTGCAGGTGTGCGATGCTATTTCGGGCGCGCGGCCTGGTGCGCGTCGTAATGTGCTCGATGCCTACGTGAAGCGGTTGGGCGATTTAGAGAATTTGGCACTGGCGTTTCCGGGCGTTGAGAAGACGTACGCGATTCAAGCTGGCCGGGAGTTACGGGTGTTTGTGGAGAGCGAGAAGGTGAGCGATGCGGCAGCTGCCGAGCTGTCAGCAGAGATTGCGCAGAAGATCGAAAAGGAGATGACCTACCCCGGGCAGGTTAAGGTGATAGTGATACGGGAGATGCGCTCCGTTGCGGTGGCGAAGTAGTGCGCGGCAACATTTGTCTGTGTGGAGTGTATCGGGTTGGTTTTGGTATCAGAATGGGGTTTTGTTCGTTGCGGTTTGTAGGCGCGGGGTGAGATTGGGAGCGTTTGAATGAGGTTGATGGAGAGCCATGACGGAGCTTGAAAGACAGCTTGCCTCGTTAAATAAAGAGCAGCTCGAGGCGGTGACGACCGTGCAAGGGCCGCTGCTGGTGATAGCGGGTGCGGGTTCTGGTAAGACGCGCGTTCTTACGTTGCGCATCGCTTACCTGCTGGCGCAGGGCGTTGCGGCGAATCGGGTGCTGGCGCTGACATTTACCAATAAGGCGGCCACGGAGATGCGAAGCCGTTTGGCTTCAATAGTGGGGAAGGATGAGGCTTCGATGGTGCGCGCGGGGACGTTCCATTCGATTTTTTTGCAAATTCTTCGTCGTGAAGTGGCGCGTACTGGGTACAGCGAAGGGTTTTCGGTTCGGGATTCCACGGCGAGCCTCAGGTTGTTGCGGAGGGTGATGCGCGATATGAATGTGCCCGATAGCCCGGTGTATAAGCCAGAGCGGATCGCGAAGTTCATTTCTACGTGTAAGAACCAGATTGTATTGGCAGAGCACTACGTGGCGGATCCTCGGGCGCTGGAAGCGGATACGCAGCGTGATATGCCGTTGCGGGGACGAATCTACCAGGAGTACACGCTGTATATGAAGCGTGAGAACGCGATGGATTTTGATGATCTGCTGGTCAATATGTTTTTGCTGCTGTACCACAATGCAGATCTTCGCCAAAAGTATCAGAATATTAATCAGTACATCCTAGTTGATGAGTATCAGGATACCAACTTTGTGCAGAATGTAGTGCTGAAATATCTCGTGGGGAGCCATCGGAATATATGCGTTGTGGGGGATGATTCCCAGAGTATATATGCGTTTAGAGGCGCCAAAGTGGAGAATATACTAAACTTTAAGCGCGACTATAAGGAGGCTAAGGAGGTAAAGTTGGAGCTGAACTACCGTTCGACGGCAAATATTGTGAACTCGGCGAATCGTCTCATAGCGCACAACCGTTTGCGTTTGGATAAGAAGTGCCACGCCCTGGGAGTTCTTGGCGAACGGGTCAAGATACATCGCTACGCGACACCAGAGGCGGAGGCGGCGGCGGTGTCCTACGACATAAAGGTGCTCGCGGAATCGTCGCGCTTAGATTACAAAGATTTTGCGGTTCTCTATCGAAGCAATGCGATGGCTCGGACGTTGGAGTTTATGTTTAAGTCGCAACGTATTCCAACGCAGATATACGGAGGGAAGTCGGTTTTTGAACGCAGTGAGATTCAAGATTTGCTTGCTTACTTTCGGCTGGTGTGCAACCCGAACGACGATGATGCCTTTTTGCGGATAGTAAACACGCCACGGCGGGGTCTTGGCTCTCGGAGCGTGCAGCAAATCGCTGATGCAGCGCGCATGGATGAGGTGTCTTGCTGGCAGTATTTGGATGGGATGGACGATAGTATGGGCGGATTTTCGTCAAAGGCGCGGGTGTCTCTGTCTATGTTTCGCGCGATGGTGCGGGAATGGATAAAGAGCGAAAAAGAGGAGGATGCTACGAAACTTGCCAAGGATATCTACGTTGATAGCGGGTTGAAGAAGTATTTTGAGGACGATACGGAGGGAGATAGCGAGGAGGGGTTAGGGCGTCACGGCAATGTGCAGGAGTTGCTAGCGCAGATAGTAAATGGGCGAGATGCCTACCGCTCCGATGGGCATGATGATACGTATCGATTGTCGATTTTTCTCGATTCCGTGTCGTTGCTTTCGGAGCAGGATCGCAACGCTGCGCTGAAGTCCGGGGGAGCGGAGCGGGAACGCCCGCATAGCGTTACTTTAAGTACAGTGCATAGTTCGAAGGGGTTGGAGTTTGATTATGTGTACGTCATTGGGATGGAGGAATCCACATTTCCATCGGAGCGGGCTATCGAAGGAGGATCCATCGAGGAGGAGCGGCGGCTCTGCTACGTGGCGATGACGCGTGCTGCGAAACGACTCACATTGACGTATAGCGAGACGCGGCAGTATGGCCACGCCATGCGGACGCTGGCTCCAAGTCGTTTTCTGCGCGAGATACAACCGGATTATCTTATGGAGTCCGGAGCAGCTGTTGATACGTTGGATACCGAATCTTTAGGTTTTGAGGTAATGCCAGAGGGGCAGAACCAAGATTATGCGGTAGGGGATGCGGTGATGCATAGAACGTTTGGCAAGGGAGTTATAAAACGGTTATTGGGCCGTGATACGGATAGGCGAGTCGTGATTGATTTTGAGGAGAAAGGGGAGCGTACGCTCGTATTGCGCTATGCAAAGTTGGTGGTAGTATCGCGGGCAGAGGGTAGCGGCGTGGAGTAGAGGTGGGTGAGCGGGATGGTGGTCAGAATGTGGGGAGTTGCGGAGTGGTCTGCTGCACGCTTTGAAGTGCCTCATTTCCGTTCGAACCTTTTGGTATCGCTACGCTGATAGTCTGGTAGTGCATGCAAGCTGTAGGGCTGAGGGGTAGTTGGATGGTAAGTTTGTAACGAAATCAACCGGGTGATGCGGGTAGGGTAAGAGGATGTTGCGTATGTATGCGCGGGTGCTGGAGTTAGATGAGCTAAAGTAGGGATGCGGTTGGTGCTGGGTTTCTTGGGTAAACTTTAGCAAAGCTGTTGGGAATTCATCTGGCTGAGTATAGATTTTTGCTGCATTGGCATGGCTGCGCGTTAGCGCGTGCTAGTCGGCCTTCTTAGTTTGGAGGGGTAGATTCATTCGCTTACTATTCCCATATGAGCCGTCGCAGGCCAAGACGTTCCTCCGCACGAAGGACGTTCATACCCCTAGCATTTCCGTATTGGGTTATGGAATCTATTTTCTACAGCGGGCTGGAGTCGTGTGGTAGTGGGTGCCCCTAGCGAATTTATCTTTTACGTGGCACAACCCTTCTAGCAGCAAAAATACCTTGCCCATTATCGATGTTGGAAAAGAGGTACGTGGGTTGGCTCTGCAGTCCATTCTGCGCATTGGTATACGTTTCTACCTTTTGAAAGTAGGTGAATGCGTCTTTATTGAGTTCGTAAACGAAGCATGTGTCAACGCTAGTGGTAGGATCAAATCCATGCCCACTAAAGAAAAAGCGATCATCATCGCGGAAAGCGACTGAAACAGATCCATTTGACATCCGTTCGGAATTAACTATTTGGTTGCGGCTCTCACGGTTATTTAGCTTAAGATAAACGAAAAAGTACCGTTCTCTGGTGTCTACGTCCTTGATGGTTATCAGCACGTCGGAGCCTTGAACTTTATAATCGAAAGATGCGTTACTGAAAGAGGCGAGTGCGCATTGGGCCGTTACGGGCTGAAAATTATTGTAGGAGGCGCGAATCGTGTAGTTATGGCCGTCAACGATGGGGAGTTCGCTACGCTTCACCATGTATAGCCCAATGTAGGAGGAGCTGCCGGGGGTGTAATCGTTGTAGGCTAATGATGATTGGCCGGTAGTGAGATCGGTGAGCATCACGTTGGCACCGATCACGCAGTTAACAGGGCCCAACGTAATGAGATTTTCGTCTGCTTTCATCTTGGCGTTGCTTTGTTGACTCTGTGAAACAAGTATGAAGGTAGTATCAGAGTTTGCTTCAAGGAAAGAGATGAGGGTCAGGTATGGGGGATACGTCGGGATGTCGATATCAGTTACCGGGGAATTAAAGAAATTGCAGGCGCATAATGGGATGCCGATGGCAATCGAAATGGCAATTGTAAGGGTACGAGCAGAGCGTTGCATAGTAGGTTGGGATTGTCGTTAAAATGTGAGGCTGTAAGAGATGGTTGGGATGATGGGAAAGAGGGAGAATTTATAGAGCTGTGAGAAGGTGTATCCGTTGCTGTCTGTGGTGAATTCGGGATAGTAGAAAAAGGGGTTTCTTCGACAGTACACATTGTAGATATCGAAAGAGAGTTGGTGGGTGAGATTTCTAGCTGTTTTTTTATGCCACTGTGCGCCCAGGTCGAGTCGATGGTAGTTTTCCATGCGGAGTTGATCGATTGCCCCATATTTGGTGGCATTGTCGTAGAAGTTATCGCGATGTCGCCCAATGGATTGATGGAAACGCTGCAGGTAGGGTGCCAATACGATTGGGTGGTTGCTTTCGGGGATTACGAAGGTTGTACCGGTGGAGAAAACCAGTGTGGCGGATAGGGACCACTGGTCATTGATTTCGTATAGGAGAACGGTGGTGAACGCATGGCGGCGGTCGTACGGGGCCCAGAAGCTATTGCCGAAATTGATTTCCGGGAATTGCATTCTGGTGAAAGACAGGGTGTAGCCAACCCATCCGGAGAGGCTGCCCACCTTACGTTGGAGAAGTACTTCCATTCCGGCGCTCCAGCTTTTGCCCTGAGTGATTTTGTCTTCCCAGAAGTATTTGGTTGGAGAAAAGATGTCGAGCGACCCGAGGAATGAGGTTCCCTCCTTGTAGTGGATGGCCCCGGAGGCTTGCTTGTAGTATCCCTCGACGGAGAGCGTGGCGCCGATGGGGGAGATGTCGTAGGAGAGCCCCAGAGAGGTTTGCCACCCGAGTTGCCGAGGAATGGCGCGTGTGGCCGGGATCCAGAGGTCTGAAGGGAGGCCGAATCCGGAAGAGGAGAGGAGGTGAACATATTGCCCCATGACGGAGAATGCGGCTTTCAATGACACCTGGGGGTGGAGGAACACCGCGATCGAGGCGCGGGGCTCTGGGGTAACGTGATGGTAGTGAGAAGCTGCATAGTAGGAGGCGCGGAATCCGATATTGGCGCGTCCCCAG
>JABCPG020000024.1 GCA_013333195.2 Bacteroidia bacterium | reverse complement strand
GTTTGGCGAAGGAGATAGTAGATGCCCTAGCCGCAAGGAAAGCACAGAAAAAAGGAGACTGTAAGAAAGATATGTGTCAGCCAATAAGGATAAAGCTAAAATCGTATGACCACAACCTGGTAGACAAGTCGGCTGAGAAGATAGTCAAGACGGTCAAGATGACAGGCGCTGTGGTTAGCGGTCCGATACCGTTGCCGATGCAAAAGCGGATATATACGGTGAATCGGTCGACGTTTGTGAATAAGAAGTCTCGCGAGCAGTTCCGTTTGGATTCGTATCGTCGTTTGTTGGACATATATAGTTCGACGCCGAAGACGATAGATGCGCTAATGCGTTTGGAGCTGCCGAGCGGGGTTGAGGTGCAGATAAAGGTGTGATGTTGTGGGGCGCGTAGAGGAGCTGCATAAAAAGAAGGAGGAAGAAGTCGATGGCAGGAATATTGGGAAAGAAGGTAGGCATGACGTCAGTGTTCACGGCTGATGGGAAGAATGTGCCTTGCACGGTGATACAGGCGGGGCCCTGCGTGGTGACGCAGGTGCGCACGAAGGAGAATGATGGCTACGAGGCGTACCAGCTGGCGTTTGATGATAAGAAGGAGAAGCACACGACGAAGCCGATGCTGGGCCATTTTGCGAAGGCGGGCACGACCCCGAAGCGTTACGTGGCGGAGTTTACGGAGTGGGATAAGGAGTATAAGCTGGGAGATGTGCTGCAGGTGGGAGATGTGCTGAGCGAGTCGGACATGTGGGTTGACGTGATAGGGTTGTCGAAGGGTAGAGGCTTTCAGGGCGTTGTGAAACGTCATGGTTTTAATGGAGTGGGAGAGAAGACGCATGGTCAGCATAACCGGTTGCGTGCGCCGGGTTCGATAGGCGCGTCGAGCTACCCGAGTCGTGTGTTCCCGGGGATGCGCATGGCGGGCCAGATGGGGAACCATCGGGTGACGGCCATCAATCTTCGGATATTGCGTGTTATCCCCGAGTCGAATCTTCTCTTGGTGAAGGGTTCGGTACCGGGTGCGCGCGGCGCGTATCTAATTATCAATAAGTAGTAAGAGTGGAGGCGACGACATGGAAGTGAAGGTATTGAGTCGAGAGGGAGCAGATACGGGGCGGGTGGTCACGCTTACCGATGCGGTGTTTGGGGTGCATCCGAACGATCACGTGATTTATCTGGACGTCAAGCAGTATTTGGCGAATCGTAGGCAGGGTACGCACAAGACGAAGGAGCGCAGCGAGCTGAGCGGGAGTACGCGAAAGTTGAAGCGTCAGAAAGGTACGGGTGGCGCGCGTTTGGGAGATATCAATTCGCCGGTGCTCCGCGGAGGGGCGCGAGTGTTTGGGCCGCGGCCTCGGAGCTATGGATTCAAGCTAAATAAGCAGGTGAAGGATTTGGCTCGGAGGAGCGCGTTGACATACAAGGCGAAGGGTGGTCAACTCATTGTGGTAGAAGACTTTTCGTTTGAGAAGCCGAGTACCAAAGAGTTTATCAGTTTGTGTAAGAGTCTCGGAGTGAACGATAAAAAGGCGCTGTTTCTCCTTGGGGATGAAAATAAAGTCGTATATTTGTCGGCTAGAAATTTAGAGGGGAAAGAGGTACTGCCATTCATGATGTTGAATACGTATAGCATAGTAGATGCGCAGGTGTTGGTCATGACGGAGGGTGCGCTGGGTCGGACTGAGGATATGTTTGGAAAGTAGAGGAAAAGGCGATGAGTGCAAAAGGAGATATATTGGTAAGTCCGCTATTGACAGAGAAGATGACGCGGCTGACCGAGCGAATGGAGGCGCATAAGGCGCCGCGGGGGCGTTACGGATTTATAGTGCATCGTGATGCGAATAGGATAGAGATAGCGCGTGCGGTGGAGGAGCGCTATAACGTGGCGGTGCTATCGGTGAACACTATGCAGTATATGGGAAAGCGTCGTTCGCGCTACACGAAGCAGGGGTATGTGCATGGCCGTACGGATGCGTATAAGAAGGCGATAGTGACGCTAAAGCCCGGGGATAAAATAGATTTTTACGGCAATATATAGTAGAGAGCGATGGGAGTAAGGAAGTTTAAGCCGGCGACGCCAGGCCAGAGGCATCGGGTGATAAGTAGTTTTGAGGAGATTACGCGCTCGACGCCTGAGAAGTCGTTGCTAGCGCCATTGAAAAAGACTGGCGGTCGTAACAATAGGGGTCGCGTGACGGCGAACCACCGTGGCGGCGGCCATAAGCGTAGGTATCGTATTATAGATTTCATCCGGGAGCGCGAGGGGGTACCGGCAGAGGTGAAGACGATAGAGTACGATCCGAATCGTTCGGCGCGCATAGCGTTGGTTCAATATTCAGACGGAGAGAAGCGTTACATAGTGGCGCCAGCTGGCTTGCAGGTTGGTCAGACGGTGATGTCGGGGCATGATGCGGAGCCGGAGGTTGGGAATATGTTGTACCTTTCGGATATTCCGCTGGGAACGGTGGTTCACAATATAGAGCTAGAGCCTGGCCATGGGTCTGTGATGGCGCGTAGCGCTGGGGCGTCGGCGGTGCTGCAGGCGCGCGATGGTAAGTTTGCCACCCTGCGTTTGCCGAGCGGTGAAGTTCGGTTGGTGCTGGTGACGTGCCGGGCCGCGATTGGTCAGGTATCGAATGTAGAGCATGGTCTCGAGAAATTTGGAAAGGCGGGCCGGAGCCGTTGGCTGGGCATACGTCCCCGCACGCGAGGCGTGGCGATGAACCCGGTGGATCACCCGATGGGTGGAGGCGAGGGTAAGGCGAGCGGAGGTCATCCGCGCTCGCGGACTGGCGTTTTGGCGAAGGGGTATAAGACGCGTCGCCCGAAGAATCCGTCGAATAAGTTTATAGTGGAACGTCGCAAGCGCGCAAAGTAGCGATTAGGAGGATGAAAAGATATGAGTAGGTCGTTGAAGAAGGGTCCGTACATTGCGTATAAGCTAGAGCGTCGGATTCTAGAGATGAATGAAAAGAACAAGAAGCAGGTACTGAAGACGTGGTCGCGAGCCTCGATGATATCACCGGATTTTGTAGGGCATACGATAGCGGTTCACAATGGTAACAAGTTTGTGCCTGTATACATCACGGAGAATATGGTTGGGCATAAGCTGGGTGAGTTTGCGCCGACGCGTACGTTTAGGGGTCATGCTGGCAATCGATAGAAAAAAGAAGGAAAAAAGGAGGCGATTTAGATGGGAAAAAGGAAAAGATTGCGGGCAGATCATTTGAAGGAGGCGCGTAAGTTGTGTTCGTACGCTGTTCTGCGCAATTGTCCGCTGCCGGCGCAGAAGGTGCGTTTGGTGGCAGACACGGTGCGGGGCGTGGAGGTTGGCAGGGCGTTGGGGATTTTGCAATACACGCAGCGCAACTCTGCGCCTTACCTGCATAAGCTGTTGAAGTCGGCGATCAGCAACTGGAGCGCAAAGAATGAGGGTCGAGAGGCTGGTGATGCTGCACTGCAAGTGAAGACGATAATGGTGGATGAGGGGAAGACTCTGAAGCGTATGCATGCGCGTGCGCAGGGGCGCGGTGCGCGGATTTTGAAGCGTTCGTGCCATGTTTATATAGAGGTGGCGGAGCAGCGTGCGGAGGAGGTTGAGTCTGCCAACAAGCAGGAACAGAAACCAGTAATGGAGTAGAAGCAATATGG
This sequence comes from Bacteroidia bacterium, assembly GCA_013333195.2. Lineage (GTDB taxonomy): Bacteria > Bacteroidota > Bacteroidia > Bacteroidales > CAJPTX01 > Bacteroides_D. The sequence goes on along the minus strand of JABCPG020000024.1, from coordinate 669 downwards.
GTCAGAAGGTAAATCCGATAAGCAATCGACTAGGAATAATCAGGGGCTGGGATTCCAACTGGTATGGTGGAGCAGACACGCCTCAGAAGCTGCGCGAGGATAGTCGAATCCGTAAGTATTTGATGGTTCGTTTGGCGAAATCAGGAGTGTCGCGCATAGTTATAGAGCGCACGGTGAAGTTGATTACCGTGACGATTCACACGGCTCGCCCGGGGATGATAATCGGTAGGGCAGGCGAAGAGGTGAATCGTCTGCGGGAAGAGCTGCGCAAGCTGACGGACAAGGAAATACAGATAAATATATTTGAAGTTAAGCGCGCGGAGACCGATGCGGTGCTGGTAGCGGATAGCGTGGCGCGTCAATTGGAGGGGCGCGCTTCGTTTCGTCGTACGTTGAAGATGGCCATAGCGTCGGCCATGCGAGCCGGTGCGGAGGGGATAAAGATACAGGTGGCAGGGCGTTTAGGCGGAGCGGAGATGGCGCGTACAGAGACCATGAAGGAGGGGCGCATTCCGTTGCATACGTTTAGGGCGGATATAGATTACGCGTTGGCAGAGGCGTTGACAAAGGTGGGTCAGATAGGCGTGAAGGTGTGGATTTGTCGTGGAGAGGTGTATGGGAAGCGGGATTTGTCGCCCAATGTGGGGGTATCGCAGGCGGCTCGCAATG
>JABCPG020000023.1 GCA_013333195.2 Bacteroidia bacterium | reverse complement strand
TTTCACCGCCACGTCCCCCTTTATCGCTGACGACTCCAGGGTGTAGCTCCGCTCAACCTTTGACGCGCCGCTCGCCACCTCCTCACCATCCACCGTGAGCGACACCAGCTGCTGACGAACGCCAGCCTTGGCGGTCACCGCAACGTTAGCGGGCACGCTCACCGTACCGCCGGCATCCCGCGTACCTATAACCGCCCCATGGCGCAGCGCTTCGCCTCCCTGAGTCGCCTGCAGCAAGCCGTTACCAACCTGAACCAATGCTATTGTTACCGCGTCGGGCCGCCTAAAAATCGCTTTCACCTCCACATCGCCCTTCGAAGGCACCACGTACTTGCTCCCTGAAAGCCAATCCCCATTGACATATACCGCCCCCGGCCTGAACCCCGCGTCGGGCCGCATTTCTATCGTTAGCACTTGGCCGGCCCGCACTTCCGTGGCGCTACCCAGCAGCTTCCCATCGCTACTCACTACCACCCTGCCCCCTGGCACTATCGGCAGGTAGAGATACTGTTTATCCTCCTGGCTCTCTTCCGCGAAATGGGCGAACACCGTCACATCCCCGGTGCCAGCCAGAAGATTTTCAGCCCCATCCTCGATGGGCTGGCTACCCCACAGCAGCTTACGCAATTGCCAACCCGTAGACGCCTTAGCCTTCACCTTGAAGAGTTCGCCCGCGCTCGCTACGTATGGGAACGCTTTAGCCACCCCTCCCGCTTGCAGGGTCACCTCGCCGCTCCCCAGCTGCGCCAGCAAAATCCTTTGCGTATTCTTGCTCCCAAACGTAGCCTCCACGGCCACGTCCTGACCGCCAGGCACCGTGTAAACCCTTCCGCTCTCGATCGGCACCCCGTTCACCGTCAGCAGCTCCAGCTCCCCATCCGTTCCACTCGCGCTCGATGCCCGCGCCACCACCGTGAGCTGCTCTCCCTCATGCACCTCGGCGCCGGGGCGCAGACGCTCCCCGTTGCGCCGCACCTCTACGTACCCAGCCCCAATTACATTCAGCCCCCACACGTACGCGCCGCGAGGGGCAAATACCGCCTCCACGTACACATCCTCTCCCGCGCTAAAACCCTTAAACGGCGCACCGCTCTGTATCGACTTCCCATTGGCCGTCAGACGCACCAGGCGCGCATCGCCTGTCGGCGTAGCCACGGGGGTAAAACCAACGCTAGGCGTAATCGGAGAGGCCGCGCCCAAAGTACCGAACGACAACGCCCCAGGCCCAAGAACCTGATACGTAAGGAAGCTAGGCTTCGGCACATCTTTCTTGTAATTCGAGGCAATGGCCGAAATATTCACATCATCCTTACCCACTACGTACACATCGCCAGAGGTAAAGGGGGCACCATTAACCATCAAGGAAAGGAGCGCGTAGCGACGGATTCCTGATTCCGCAAGCACCAATTTTGACTTTATCAGCAGCCTGTCCCCGGGCTTCACAACGTCCCCATTGCGCAGGGCCACTCCGTCACGCTCCACGTAAACCGCGCTAAGCCCCTCTTCCGCGATGGTCACCACCTGCTTCCCCGCCTCCGCGAAGGTGGCAAACATCCTGAAGGAGGCATCATTAACCACGGTCGCCTCGACATCGGCACCCCGCTTACGATCCACTATGGCAATCGGTACCCCCCTGAGCGTAAGGCTTCGCAGCTCAGCGCCTTGTTCCGGCTTCGCCTCGACCCTAATGCGAGTCCCCGCGGTCAAAACAGCCCGCTGGCTCAACTCCGTTGACCCATGCTTCACCACAAGCTCCCCAGGGCCCGTCACCACCTTCACCAGTATCGGTTTAGAGTACGGCGAGATAAAATGCTCTACGTATGTATCCTCAAGCAGTTGCAACTCCTTGCCCCTTACCCAAATCCCATTTGCGGCCACTCCCACGCTATTCCCGATGTACCATGTCGGAGTGAACGTACTTGTCGTCCCCGAAATAAACCACCCTTCCTTCCCCCCATTGATAGCAACCCCATCAAAAGTCACATGGCCCAACTCGCCTCCCTGATTGTACCGCACCAAAAACTTTGTCCGTTTGAATCGCACGTGCACCGGCTGCCCATCGCAGAGCCTAGAAAAGCGTTCGCTAACCTCCCCCTCTTTATCTTCTCCCCCTACGCGCCAAACGTCCACAGACCATACAGGCTTCCCAAGATTATCAAGAGAAATGGTGGTTTCAACGCCCGGAGCCGCCTTGTAGACCACCTTCGCCCCGAACTCCACTCCATCCCCAGCACGAACGCTGGCATTATCCACCGTCGCGCTTAGCGTGCCGCCCTTTACGTAGTCTAGCTTGCTACTCCCGGCATTGTTCTCTGTAAACACCCTCGCCTCGCTCTGCAGCACACCGAAATCGAGACGCACCATGCACGGCATGAATGCCACCTCAATCCGCGTACCCTTCGTGCCATCGAGCTGCACCCGCACCTCAACCGTCTTCCCCTCGCCGCTCACCACCGCCGCTGCATTCGCAACCGCGCTCCCATCCACTTCCACCCCCACGTCCGACGACGTATACACCCCATTCCGACGCCCGCGAGTAGCTATGAGATAATTCGCATCCGCGGTAGCCGTTATCACAAGCTCACCCGCTTCTGCCGCCACCCCGCTTTTCACCAACCTGCCATTCAGCATGGCCACCAGCTTCCCATGCCCCGTGGGGGAAGTAAACTCCACCACCTTTGCGCCCGCTCGCTCCACGCGCTCCACGCCAGCCCCCGAGAAGGCATCAGCGGCCGCTTCCGGTTCGCTCGCGCCCTGAAATGCTACGCTCACCAAGGAGGTACATTCCGCAAACGCCCTGGCTTCAAGCTTTTGCACCTCACGCCCCAGAAGCACGCGGGTAACCTTATCCCGCCCCGCGAATGCGTTCGCCCCAATCCTCGTCACGCTGAAGCTTGCTCCGCCCACCGGGATCAACTCGCCCTGAGCGTCGCGCGTCACAATAAGATGCGTTGGCAAACTCACTTCCCCCGAGAGATGTTCTGCCGTTGTCACCGCCGCGGCGGCGCTGCCCGCCCTATCGATGCTATACCCAACGCCATTCACCCAGTAGAGATACTCGCTCGCCGCGCCCGTCTGTTGCAGCCACCCTTCCTGCGCGGTTAGCGCTCCGCAGGGCAGCAATGCCACGAGTACCAGCGCCAGCACCCCTTGAACAAAATGGTGCATCCTCCAACCGAACGATGCGAGTACTCTCTCAAAGTATCCCCAACCCGCTTTGCGTTTGTCTCCACGCACCTGCCAAACCGATGGTCGATGTAGATTCATAAATTTCCTCCTCCGTGCACGTTACACATTAAAACGTTAATTTGAGATACGAATTGCATCTTCTGTTTGTTTCAAAAACATGCCACCGTCCTCTTGTCGCTTAATGGGTAGTGTCAAACTTTTTCATACCGAGAAGCGCGGCGGCAGCGGAGCCCTGGGCTAGCCCTTCGCGCGGAAATCGCCAAAGAATATCGCGTCCGCCAGCCCGCTGCGGGCGCAGGGGGCAACTCCTCCACGCCGCCTCAGCCTAGCACCGCCCAGTAGCCAAGAAGGACGCGGCCCCCGAGAAGCACCGACTCGCAGCAAAGCTAACTCCCAGCTTAACCCTCTTCGGCCAGCCGAAAGCATACCCCACCCATAATCCACCTCCCCGGGCGGGGCACGTAGGGGTAATCAATGGTCACCGCCCCCAGCACGTTCTGCACATTGAGGAACAGGCGCAACGCACGCCAGCTGTAATCCACAGACACATCCAGCGCGAAGCGATGGGGAAAACCCTTCTCCTGATTACCATTCATCACATCTCTGTAGGTCCCGAATCGCTTTGAATATTCCGCCGCGACGCGTATTCCGAACCCTCTCGGCAGTGGGCATACAGCCGACAGCGTGGCCCTATGCTCCAAATTCTGAAACGCATATGCCGACCCCGACACTGAGCCGTGGGGCGACAAAAGATGGTTGTAGGCGTAGGCCGCGCGGAGCACGCTAAACCCGATAACCCCGGGGACCCACTGCAACGACACCTCTCCCCCAACTGCATCCACGCGCGCGTGGTTCGTCGCCTTCCAGCGATCGAGCTGCGCCGGCTGTTGGACCCAATCGATGATGTCGCGCCCGAAACGGTAGTACCCATCCAGAGAAACGCTTAGCACCGGTGCGCCGTACGTAACCCCTAGCTCACACGTCAAAGCCGTCTCCGGGCGCAGCAGCGAATCGCCTAGCTGCGTGCGGGATTTATAGTAGAGATCCGTAAAGGTGGGCAGACGAAACGCACGATTCGCTGCGATCCGCACCCCGAATCGCCGGGGCAACGTAATTCCAAGATCCGCGCCGTAGCCATAAACGAACCGAAACGCCGTGCTATACGTTGCTATTCCCCCCAGCGAAACGGCGAGAATACCGCTGCGCAGCGTTTCATTGATCGACACAGAGTAAGCCCCGCGCCGCGCCGCTTTCGTGTAGAAATCACTCTTTCGCCCGGGTACAAGTTCTGGCCGCCCGAGCGGCACGCCGAGCGTATTGCTCCTGATCATATCGTAGCGCGAAGTGAACGCCACGCTCGTTTTGGAGATACCCACGCGCATAGCTCCCGCCGCGCGGCACGTCACGAGATGCGTGCGATGGTAATTATGGCCCTGATACCAGTCGGGGGCATCGCCACGAAAAAGCTCAAAGCGGTCAGTCCCCCCACGATAGCCCACGTGGGTTGACAGCTCGAAACGACCCGCCTGAAGATTGTAGCGCAGGGCGGCCACCGTGGTCTGAAGCGCTTCGAATTGCTCCGGGTACTTCGGCGAGTAGAAGGCGTTTGCCCCGAAGGCCTTCGCCTGATGCCCAAAATGCCCCCCCAGCTCCCCGCTGCCCAACCGCACCGACACGGTGGCCATCGCATCCACATTCAGCAAGTCGGTATTTACAGTATAGCCGCCGGAAGCCATCCCCCCAACAAACGCAGCTACATCCACCCCGCCGCTCCGTAGGGTGCCCTGCGCGTAGCCATCGTAGGTGCTGTACTGCCCCGCCGCAATACGCCCGTAGAATTCATTTCCAGCACTTTTTTTGGTTACTATATTTACAGCACCCGCAAACGCCCCAGCCCCAAAATCCCTCGCCCCGGGCCCCGTTAGCACCTCCACCCGCTCTATGAATTCCGGCCGCACCGGGATATTCAAATTATGATGCCCCGTCTGCGCATCTGTAATATCCACTCCGTTCAGGAGCACGAGGCATTGGTCAAAACTCCCGCCACGGATCGCTATGTCTGCCTGAGCTCCGTTGGCGCCGCGGGTTCGCGCCTCTACGCCAGGGGTAAATGTGAGAAGATCCGCGAATGTCTCCACCGCCGGGAGGTGCAGCGTGGAGGGATAAATGGCATGGATGGCATCGAGACGCTCCGAAAGGTACGGCACGGGCCTATCCCGCGACACAAGCACCGAATCAATGGCGTGCTGCACCACCGAATCCGGGTAGCTGCCCTGCGCGAATGCCCGCTGCCCAAAGGTGAGCAGCGTGTAGGCCACCGGCAGCACGCCGATGCATACCGTTTTTCCAAGCGACGCAAAGACGGCGTACCGCGACCGAATCCATCGCTTGAAACGCCTTGCGTTTTGACCCTGAAATCTCGTAAGTACTCTCATGGTAAATAAGTGAATTAGACTGTTGCAACGCCGAAGCGGCGCCGCGAAGAAAGGTTATACAGCCCGCGAAGGTAGCAACACGCCTCTAAAAGCAGCGCGCTACGCCCCTCCCTTCCGCCATGCGTTGAGCCGATAGCCCGCCACGCGCACCCCCATAGGAACGGGACGTGGAGGGGCTAGATACACAGCCCAACGCGAAGCGGGCAAAGCCAGAGAAACATAGAAACGCACTATCCCCGCAACCAATAATTTACGAATGGTAAGCCATCCCATCAATTCAGTACGACTGCTTTTCTGCCTGAAGGGCATGCGCTTTAAGGAATTGTGCGTAATTTTATGGCGTAACCAAGCAGTATAGGTATGGAACGCAAGAAAGTAAGCCGCCTAAAGGTAGCGTTCGCTGAGATGAGTACAACAAATAAACAGCAGGCCAAGTTCCTGAATAAAAACCCTGCGGTTATATCAAAGCGGGTTACCAACGCGGCCCAACCAAGCATTGAAACGTTCATTCTACTAGCAAAGGTATTGAAGATGAAAGTTGACGATTTACCGCGGACTGAGCAGCACGCCCAATAAATGTTAATATCTTCACACCCACACGCGCCTAAAGCTTGAATCATGGTACAGGTAAAGAATCTCAAAGAGATATTGTCAAGCATCGGTTTCGCTCGCACCGCGGCGGGGGAATGCTTCACACGCGACTATGGCACCTGCTCACTCTCTGTCGATTTCGACAGCCAAAAAATTTCATATCCAGAGGAAAAAGGGCTAAAAATAAACGATAGAACGACGAGCAACTTCGAACATCCAGAAAATTTCGTTGTGCTAGAGTGCGTCTGCCGATTGCTGGAGAAGGGCTATAGGCCAGAGCATATCGAATTAGAACCACGGTGGACTGTGGGCCACGATGCGAAGGGCGGAAAGGCCGATATTCTTGTGCGCAATGCCAACGGTCAGCCGCTACTAATCATTGAGTGCAAAACGTGGGGGGCTGAATTCAGCAAGGAAAAGAAAAGAACAGAGCAGGATGGCGGCCAACTGTTTAGCTACTGGCAGCAGGAAAACGCCACCCAATGGCTCGCGCTATACGCTTCGGAATGGGATGGGGACAAGATACGATATAAATGCCTTGTCATACATTGCAAGGACGACGCGAACATTGCCAAACTCGCGGAGAAGGAAAGCAGCATTAAAACATACGCAGATGCAAGGAACGGCAGGGAACGCTTTGAGGTTTGGAACGAAACCTACCAGAAGCAGTGGCTCGACGACGTAATCTTCAGCAGCGAAAGCCAAGCGTACAAAGTAGGAATACCCCCCCTGCGAAAAGGGCTGTTAAAGAATTTTACTCCCGAGGATCGTATCGTAAATCGATTCGAGGAGATTTTGCGCCACAACAACGTAAGCGACAAAGAGAATGCTTTTAATCGACTCGTGGCGCTCTTCATCTGCAAGCTTGTGGACGAGATGAAGAAGCAGGACTCCGACGTGGTAGACTTCCAGTACAAGCAGGGTCAGGACACCTACGAAAGCCTTCAGGACCGTCTACAGCACCTCCATCAGCAGGGGATGGGAGAATTCATGAAGGAAACAATATTCTACGTAGAGGCCGACTACGCAGAACGACTATTCACGCAATACACTGGCAGACAAAGGAAGGTCGCCATTGAGGATCTAAATCGCACGATACGAATCTTAAAGTTCTATAGCAACAACGATTTTGCGTTTAAGGATGTCCACAATAAAGTTCGCACGGTTTTTTGAGACACTACATGGTCGTTCATAGCGTTATCCCCCAACTGACACGAAGTGTTTAGTGCTATACTGCAGTCATTTTAGGTTTACACTCTATGATGCAAACTGCTAACTGGAAATCACTTATATAGAAAAAGAGTGGCACTATCATCATCAGAGTTCATCATACAATACCTATTTTTTGGTATTGTATGATTCCATTACCTCTTCTATCTTTGCACCGAATAAATTTCATGCTTATGGTAAGAAATAAATACGACATATCACAGGGATATGGGTTCCCGTTAAGCCAAGCGCACTGTTCAAGAAAAGAACAGTGCGTTTTTTTTATGAACAAAATAGAACAATGTTCACTATTGATCCTTTACCCCCATCATGCAAACTCTGAAAGATGACATTCGGCAGCGCATCATCGCTACCGCCCGTGCAGAATTTATCGCACATGGCGTACGTTGCGCCTCCATCCGCACAATGGCTCGCAAGTCAGGTGTCGCTGTAGGAAACCTATATAATTACTTCAAGAGCAAGGACGAACTGTTTTGCGAGGTGCTGCGACCTCTCACCAAGGCGTTGAACAAACACATTCTGTCGCACAATGACGAAAAGTTCCTGTCGATAGACGTGTTCAACATGCGGCAACACCAAATAGATTACATCTTTGCCATGCTCGACATCATCAAAGACTTCCGCCCAGAGCTTCGACTACTCCTATTCAACTCTGAGGGTACGTCGCTACAAGGATATAAAGACAAGATGGTGGACAGACAGATGAAGGTAGGCATGGAATACCTGCGACTGATGAAAGAACGCTATCCGCATCTCAACGCCAACATTTCGCCTTTCTTGGTTCACATCATTTGCTCTACATGGATAACCGCTTTCTGCGAGATTGTAGAACACGAAGATTACAGCGACGAGGATATCAAAGTTGCTATGGAGCAGTACATGGATTTTAGCATGGCAGGTTGGAAAGCATTACTGAAACCGTAAGGGCTAAATTTTAAAAGACAAGAATATATGATGAAAACACTCAAACGTTTAGGAGCTTACATGGGAAGGCGCAAGTGGGTGCTGCCCTGCTCCGTCGGGCTGTCGGCAGTCAATGGTCTGCTTTCGCTCGTCCCCTTCATTCTTTTGTGGCTCGTAGTGCGCATGCTGCTCACAGCCGAGCGCGACCTTGCCGACACACCTTTGTGGGACTACGCCCTTGCGGCATTCATCGTGTCGGTAACAAATGTACTGCTTTACTTTGCCGCACTTATGCTCTCGCACCTTGCTGCTTTCCGCATAGAAACCAATATGCGACGAAAGGCTATGCAGCGACTCATGCGTCTGCCTTTAGGATTTTTCGACACACAGAATACAGGACGTATGCGTAAAATCATTGATGAGGATTCGGGACAGACGCATACTTTCGTGGCGCACCTGCTACCCGATGTGGCAAGTTGCGTCGTTGCTCCGATAGGTGTTATCGTACTGCTATTCGCTGTGGATTGGCAGTTGGGTATGGCTGCAATGATACCTCTCGTTGGCGCGATAGGCATTTTGGGATATATGATGAACCCGAAGAACAACCGATTTCAAAGGCTCTACCTTGATGCGCAGGAGAAGATGGGGGCAGAGGCGGTGGAATATGTCAGAGGTATTCCTGTGGTCAAGGTGTTCCAGCAGACTGTCTTCTCATTCAAACGCTTCTACGATAGCATTATCAGCTACCGCGACCTTGTCATCAAGTGTACGCTTGTGTGGCGCACGCCAATGTCGTTTTATATACTTGCTATCAATGCCTTTGCCTTCATCCTCGTTCCTACTGCTATTATCCTGATAGGACACGGTGGAGATACAAGCACAATTATCGCCAACGTGATACTTTACGTGGTGATTGCACCGCTCATCGCTTCCAACGTGATGAGAGCCGCATATCTCAGTCAGGACCTGTTCATGGCAAACGAAGCTGTGGAACGACTGGAGCAGCTCACTCATACTGCACCGCTCTCGCAGCATGACGATCCGAAACGTGCAGAAGCGTACGACATTCGTTTTAACAACGTTTCGTTCCGGTACGAGGGAGCGGAGAAAGATGCAGTGAGTCATATCAACCTGACCATTCCTGAAGGAAAGACGGTTGCGCTCGTAGGAGCGTCGGGCAGCGGAAAGACCACCATAGCAAGATTGATACCCCGTTTTTGGGACGTACGTCATGGCAGTGTTACCATTGGAGGTGTAGATGTGATAGACATGCGCAAGGACGAGCTGATGCGCAACGTGTCGTTCGTCTTCCAGAACACCCGTCTGTTCAAGACTTCACTCATCGAAAACCTACGTTACGGCAATCCTGATGCAACGACCGAGCAGATCAATCGAGCCATCGACCTCTCACAAAGCCGCGAGATTATCGACCGTTTGCCACAGGGATTGGATACCGTTATCGGTGCCGAAGGTACTTATCTTTCAGGAGGTGAGCAACAGCGAATTGTTCTTGCCCGTGCCATTCTGAAAGACGCTCCTATCGTCGTACTCGATGAGGCGACCGCCTTTGCCGACCCCGAAAACGAACAGCTTATCCGTAAAGCACTGGCACATCTCACCCAAGGAAAAACCGTGCTGATGATAGCCCATAGACTTACCACAGTGCAGGATGCCGACAGCATCGTAGTTGTGAACGATGGTGAGATTGTCGAACAGGGAACGCACGAAGAACTATTGAGTGAGAAAAAGTATTACTACCGTATGTGGAATGAATATCAACAATCCGTTTCGTGGAAACTATAATCTATTAAAAATCATAAAGTCATGATTAAATATTTTCAAAACCGTTTCGCTCTTACGGGAAAAGGGGCAAAGGACTTGCGGCAAGGCATCGTCTTCTCGACACTGCTCAATCTTGTGCTGATGCTGCCACCCACTTATTTGTTCTTCTTCCTGATGGAGTATCTCGATAATATGCCAATGAATGCCCCTCACACGTTGTGGTTTTATCTCCTCATGGCAGCAGGGCTAATGGTCGTGATGCTCGTCGTGATTCGTCGGCAATACGACAGCACCTATACCACCGTATATAATGAGAGTGCGCAACGCCGCATCTCCTTAGCCGAGAAACTGCGCCGTTTGCCGCTCGCCTTTTTTGGTGAGCGCAATCTCTCCGACCTTACTGCCACCATTATGGAAGACTGCACACAGTTGGAAACGACGTTTTCACACGCCATTCCACAACTATTTGCTTCTATAGTAAGCATTGTCATTATCGCAGCGGGAATGTTCTGTTACGACTGGCGACTCGCCCTTGCTCTGTTTTGGGTCGTGCCATTTGCCTTGGTGGTGCTGTTGATTTCTCGGAATCGAATGGACAAGGCTTTTACACGTTCCTACCACATCAAGCGTGGCGTGAGCGAACAGATACAGGAAGGACTGGAGTGTGTGCAGGAAATCAAAGCGTACAATGGCGAGGATGAATATAACCAGCGGTTCGACCAGCGATTAAAAACACTGGAAAAAGAACTTGTTGCTGGTGAGCTCTTGACAGGTGCGTTTATCAACATCTCCGCTGTACTGCTTAAATTGGGCATGCCTACCGTCATCGTTGTAGGCGCATGGATGCTACAGCGTGGCGACGTGTCGGTGTTCGTATACTTGGCGTTCCTCCTTGTTTCGGCAATGGTTTATAATCCTATCCTTGAAGTATGCAACAACCTTGCTATTCTTACTTTTCTCGATGTACGCATTAAGCGAATGAAGGAGATGGAGGCAATGCCCATACAGACGGGCGACACGGAGGTGGAAGTTTCAAACTATGACATTGAGTTTCGCAACGTCAGCTTTTCCTACGAAACAGACAAGCAGGTGCTTCACAATGTTTCATTCACTGCCCGACAGGGCGAGATAACGGCACTCGTTGGTCCATCAGGTGGTGGTAAGAGTACCACCGCCAAGCTCGCTGCACGTTTTTGGGACATCAATAGCGGTAAGATAACGCTGGGCGGACACGATATCTCTGGCATAGAACCAGAAACGTTGCTCAAAAACTACGCAGTAGTGTTCCAAGACGTGATGCTCTTCAATGCCTCTATTGCCGACAATATACGCATTGGAAAGCGAGACGCCACCGATGAGGAAGTAAGGCATGTGGCACGATTGGCACAGTGCGATGACTTCATCAGTCGTATGCCAAAAGGCTACGACACGGTGATAGGCGAAAATGGAGAAACCCTTTCGGGTGGGGAGCGGCAGCGTATTTCCATAGCCCGTGCGCTCTTAAAAGATGCTCCTGTCATCCTCTTGGACGAAGCAACCGCCAGCCTCGATGCCGAGAACGAGACAAAGATTCAGGCTGGTATCTCCGAACTGGTACGCAACAAGACCGTCATCATCATTGCGCACCGCATGCGCACCGTATTAGGTGCCGACCACATCGTTGTACTCTCAGGCGGAACAGTCGTGGAGCAGGGCACACCCAACGAACTGTTAGCACACAATGGGACTTTTGCACAAATGGTAAGACTGCAACAAGATACTCCTTCGGCAAATATCTCATCAAAAATAAAAACAGGAACAAAATAAAAGGAAGCAATCATAAAAATCGAAAAAATCAACAACCTTTTCAGGCAGCTGGCGACTGGATTTTGCGCCATCGGCTTGTTGGGGGTGCGCTGTTTGCGGTTGTCATCGCCTTTTCGCTCGTTGGAGCCAAGCGCATCGTGGTAAGAACTTCATTCGACGACTATTTTTTGAGCGACGACCCTATACTGCTCAAGACCAACGAATTCAAGTCTATCTTTGGTAACGACTACTATGTGGCAGTGCTGGTAAAGAATAAGGACATCTTCTCCAAGCACAGTTTAACGCTCATTCGTGAATTGAGCAACGAACTGAAAGATAGTTTGTCGTATGCCGACAAGGTAACATCGCTCACCGACCTTGAATTTGCCGCTGGTACCGAAGATGGTATGACCATAGAGCAGATTGTACCCGAGCAAATTCCATCGGATGCCGCTGGACTGAAAGAAATCAAGCGCAGGGCTTACAGCAAGCCCTATCTGGCGAAGAAAATGGTACCGACCGATGGAACGATGACTTGGATCATGGTAAAGCTGCGTCCCTTCCCTGCCGACAGGGTGTGGAAGAAGACGAGCGACATGGCTCCCGACATGATTACCGGTAGGGAAGCTGGACATATCATAGGCAAGGAAAAATATGCAGAACTGTCGCCCGCTGCCGCGGGAATGCCTTATCTGAGCTATGAGAAGGTGGTTTAACTCAAGAGTGAAATGGGACGATTGTTCCTTTTCGCATTTATCATCTCTATTGTGGTAATGGTCATTGTAACCCATTCGCTACGCGGAGCAATAGCGCCATTGCTCACCTCTGTCTTAGGACTGCTCATCAGCTTTGGTATCATAGGCTGGACAGGCACCTACATCGACATGACAACCATGATGATAGCCGTCATTCTCACCTTTGCCTGCTCCATTGCCTACAACATTCACCTGTACAACTTCTTCAAGATGTGCTTCGTAGAGACAGGTAGGCGCAGGCAATCCATCATCGACGCGGTGGGCGAGACCGGTTGGGGCGTATCGCTCTCGGCACTCACCACCGTGGCTGCCATGATGACATTCCTTTCCATGAACATCGTACCCATGCAGGCAATTGGTCTCAATACATCAATCAGCCGCTCGCCGCATTGATTACCTGCCCTTTCATGACTCCCTTTCTGTTGTCGTTTGGCAAGGATAAAAAACCAGCTGTCAACATGTCGAAGAACTTTGAGGGCTATATTGGCAATCGGTTTGAGCGATTCGGGAGTTGTGTAATACGCCATCATCGAAGCATTGTCGTTTTATCGGTGGTGCTGACGATTTTCTGCGGCATTGGGCTCTTCTTCATCGAACCAGCGTTCGACGTTGAGAGGACGATGGGGAGAAAAGTGCCTTACGTCAACAAATTCCTCAACCTTTGCGAAACGGCACTCTGCTCCATGTATGCTTACGATTTGATGATTACGCTGCCGCATGACAACGATGCCAAGAAACCAGAAAATTTACAGAAGCTCGACCAATTGTCAAAAATTGCTGACGGCTACAAGCTAACGAAACGCCACAACTCCATCACTGACATCGTGAAAGACATGAATTGCACCGCGATAGTCAGAAGTGTTGCATTTTTAGACCACCCCTTTCCCTTTTCTCGATTTTCTAAAGTGGGTAATGCCCACGAAGGCAACACCTCCGTAAGGATGAACATGTAGGGGGTAAATACAAAGCCTTAGGGTCATCCCAAAGCCTTCGCGAAGAATACAAGCAGAGCTCTAAAGCCCCTCGCCACAGGTGCTCCACCCGCAACAGAATCGCATCAAAGTCGTACCAAAGTCGCATCAAAGTTGGATTTCTACGTAGAAATCCAACTTTGATGCGAATGGGATGCGAGTATGGTGCGAGCAGCGAGCCGACCGAATGCCGAGCGGAGCCATTAGCCTTTACCCTGACATCGCGCTTCGCTCCCCTACAGCATAGCAAAGGCAACACCCGCAGATTCCGCAGAAGCTGTACTCCCAATGCCCCTTGGGGCAGGGAATCGACATCGGCTAAACGATGATGCCACTCCCAGCAACTCTACCGGTGATGCACCAGAGGACCACGCGAGGCGGCAAAGCTGGAAACAGCCCCACACCGCCAAGATGGGCATACGGCAACGTGCGCAACCGTCCCAAAAGGGACATCCACACGAGCAGCCCGCGGCAAGGAAGGAGCCAACCGGCGTAACACTATCCTATCCCTCCAATTACGCGAACGCTCCGATCGCAGGCTGCGCACGAGGGTAATAGCACCCTCATGGGGCAAACCCACATACGTGCCTACATACGCCAACCGTGCCAAGGCGCTTCAAAGATGCGCATAGGCGCGAATGCCCACACCTTTGGGGAGCTGGGCAAGCGCGATGGCCAGACAACACCCTACGCAGCATAATGCCATCGACAAAGCTTCAGCATCCCCACGGCACGCTCAGGGGTTACAGCAAGCGAAGTGAAGGAAATAGCATAAAGCATTCGCATGGCACCGCACGCCTTTCATCCCTCCCATGACTACCGGGGAGCCCGCAAGGAATTCTTTGAAGAGCCAACTACCGGTGCAGGGGACCGTTGCCGCAACGCCACAAGAATGCGGAGGACCCAAACAGATAACCGTCATCACCCCGCAGGGCAAAATCACAGTCGGAACACCGACGCAATCGCCCGGCGCGATGCGCAGACGGAACGCGCTGCGCTCTCCTGCGCATCGCGCCGGAAACAATGCACCGCACGGAGAATCGCTACACACGCATCGCGAAACCGGTTGCCACGCGCTACTTCAACCGATAGATCCTTCCAGGAAGCAGCACCACTAACCCGACGAATTCCAAATGTAGCATCATCGCGTTGAGCTGGTAAATCGGAATTTTCAAACTTCGCAACAGCTCATCGATTGACACCCCATCATGCCCCCGCAACGCATCAAGCGCGCGCTGTTCCTGAGGCGTAGGCTCGTAAAAGATCTTCGGTTGCACCACGCCATCCCCACCCGTCGCATCGCCAGGCGAGATCCACATCAACGCATTTTCCAGATCGTCAGCATTCTCCACCAGCGAGGCGACATTCCTTTTTATGAGCTGGTTGCATCCAGAGCTCAGCTCTCGCCCCACGTTGCCCGGCAAGGCCAGCACATCGCGCTGGTAGTCCAGCGCCCGCTGGGCTGTCACCATTGCGCCCCCCTTCACCGCGCTCTCCACGACAATCGTAGCCGAGGATAGCCCCGCGATGATCCGGTTTCGCTGTAGAAACGTGCCCTTGTCTGCATTGCGATGGCTCATGAACTCTGTAAGCAGACCACCGGTGGGCAGCATTTTTCTCGCCAGGGCCATATTCCCAACCGGGTAAAAATGCGACATCCCATGGCCCAGCACCCCCACAGTGGGGAAACCATTAAGCAGGGCCGACTCATGCGCCACCCCATCGACCCCTTGCGCCAATCCGCTAACCACCACAAGGTTATACCCCTTAGCCGCCAGATCGCGAAGCAATGATTTCACGAAATCGCGCCCATAGTCGGTCATCCGTCGGCTGCCTACCACGCTTATCCACCTCTTCGCGTACAACCGTTCCAGCGGCGCATCTCCTCGGTAAAAAAGGATTAGCGGCGCATCGGGACACTCCTTCAGCAGGGGGGGATAGTCGTTCTCCCCATCTAGATAGACACGCAGATTGTTCCGTTCCACGAACTCCATTTCCCGCTTCGCGTCTTCCAGGATAGCGTTGCGGTCAAGCGTAGTAAAATGCATCTCCATCGTGTGCCCGACACGAGGCATCTCCCGCAGTCGGCCGGGCTGCGCGAGGAAAGCTTCCCGGGGGCCGCCGAAAAACTCTACCATCCGTCGAGCCGTGAAGGGCCCGATCTTTGGGAGCATCGTCAGGGCCACGGTGTAAAGCGCGTTTTCCTCTTGCACTATCCCCATCTCCTTCCAAACATCTAGCTAAGGTTTACTCTCTGCGCTCGCCGCGCCGCGCAGCCATGCTAACCCTTCACGCTATACTTTTTGAGCATGGCCACCAGCTGCACCCGCTCCTTCCTTTTCAGTAGGGTAAGGCTAAACGGAGGATATTTGAATATCTTAGTGCCACGACGCTGCCATAACGTCAGCTCCTCCAGCATTCCCCAGCGCCGTTTCGACACTTCGTAACGGTAAAGCTCCTTCTGCGGGATCTCTATGGAGAACTGATTTGGATTCAGCGGCTTAATCTCAAAATACCTAATGCGGATTATGCCGGGCAACGCAGTATCAGAAACGTAGATATAGCTCATTTTGCGGATCCTGAAGTAGAGACGATACCCCAGATAGGAAATCACAAGAATGCACGTAACGAGGCTGACATCAATGCCAAACCCGTTGAGCCAAAGCCGTATGGGGCGATAAAAACCCAATATGACGAGCACCACCAACACTATTCCGAATACCTGCTTGAGCATCTGTATCCGCTCTGTCCGTTTACCAGTATCAATCGTCATGGATACGCTCCTTATATTTACGTGGGCGGGCAGCGTCCGACACGCTGCCCGCCTACGCATCCTCACTACGGTTTACTACTTACTGTACTTGGCATCGATGGCCGTCCAGGGGCTAGAGGCTTTCACGGCATCGCATTCGCGTAGAAGAACCTCAACCGCCTTCTCCACCTGCGTGTCGTGCCCCGCATCGAGCTTCTGGTAATCCAGACGAACCTTCACGTCCGGCTCGAGCTGCTGATTCTCCAGGTAACGCCCATTCCGATCAATATACCCTACAATGGGGACACCGAAATAGATCGAGGGGTCGATCTGCGTTTCCCACCACACGCTTGTCATCGTGCCGGGCACAGGCATACCGACAAGCTTACCTATCTGCTGGTTTTTGTACACCCAGGGAGTTCCATGCGCATTGCTGTAGTTCGCCTCGCCCATGAGCATCACCGAAGGCTTTTTCCACCGCTTGCGGGGCTGCTCCGACACCAAATGCTCGCGCGGCACCTGATCGAGGTATTTAGTGCCGCTGAATAGCACCTCGACATCTTCGTGCAGATGCCCACCCCCATTATATCGAGTATCGACCACTACGCCCTCGCGGTCGTTGTAAAGGCCAAAAAGATTATCGTAGACATCACGGTAGCTCGATCCATTCATGCTACGGATGTGCACGTAGCCGAGCCTCCCCTTTGAAAGGGAATCGACCTCCTTGCGCCGCTGCTCCACCCATCGCTGGTAGAGCAACTCTCTCTCCATGCCGAGGCTTATAGGCTTCACCACTTCGCTGCCACCCTGATAATCGATACGCACGCGCTCCCCCGACATACGATCGAGCAGCGTGGGCAGGCTAGCCAACGACTCAACTTCCTCACCCCCTATTCGAGTAATCACCGTGCCGGCCTTCACCTTCGACGCGGCCCTATCGAAAGGTCCGCCTATCAACACCTCGGCAACCTTCACCCCTTTCCCTCTGTAATTCGCATCGTAAAATAACCCCAGAGAGGCCGTGCTGGCAGCCTGCTCGCTGGAAGAACCACGATAGCCAGACCCTGTGTGCGATGCGTTAAGCTCACCCAGCATTTCGCTGAGCAACTCCGAGAAATCGTAGTTGTTGTTAATATGGGGCAAAAACTTTTTGTAGGTATCGTGGTAGTATTTCCAATCAACACCATGCAGGTCGGTACGGTAGAACTTATCCTTTACCTGCTGCCACGCGTGTTCGAAAATATATTCCCGCTCCTGGGGTGCGCGCAATGAGAACTGCGCATTGTACGATACGTTCTTGCGGGAATGGTCCGACTCCTTAACCCTTATCAGGCTGCTACCAGTAGCCACAAATATGTACTTCGCATCCTTATCGAATGAGAGCGAGCCTCCGCCCACCTCCAGATTCAGCACCTTTTTAGCCTCACGCTCCTTCAGATCCACTTTCCACAGATTGTACTTATTTTCAAATTGGGCGAGGTAGTAGAGCGACTTACCATCTGGGGTAACCAGCGCATCGCTTATCGCCGCGCTATGCAGGGTAAGCCTAACGATGCGGTCATCGGGGCGGGAAAAATCCATCTTGATGGTCTTTTTCTTTTCCTCCTTCTTTTTGTCATCCTTGTCCTTCCCCGCCTTCTTATCCTTGCTCTCCGGCTCCTTCGCCTTATCATCATTCGCTTTCTTCGCCGCCTCGTCTAGCTCATCCTCGAACTTACTCTGCATGAACTTATCGTAGGCCTCCTTGGTGGTAAAGAACGCAAAGACATCCTGCTGGGCGCCCCAACTAGCATGTTCGCGCAGCCCGTACCGATCGGTAAGCCAAATAATCATTTCGCCGTTCATCATAAATCGAGGCTCACCGTCGGTGTACCCGCTCTGCGAGATGTCAATAATCGGCTGGCCACCCGCGGCGGAGACGACGCCAATATCGTTGTTCGCCCAGCGATGCTTCGCCACGTAGTCTAGCGTCAGCCATTTCCCATCGGGGGACCAATCAAAGCTCAAATCGCCGTCGGAGTACGAATAGTTCTGCTTCCCATCGGTGATTTCGCGAACGGCCTTCGTATCCACATTAATTACCATGAGCTTGGTTCTATCCTGTAGAAACGCGACCTCCTTCCCGTCGGGCGAATAGAGCGGCTGAAAGTTCTGCTTCCCATTCTTTAACAATTCCTTTTCCTCTAGCTCAGTAGAACCAGCGAAATTCGGTTCGTCCTTACGGACAATAGACATGGTGTAGAGATTCCAGCTCCCATCCCGCTCGCCCGCGTAGATCAGCGTGCGCCCATCCGGGCTAAAGCTCACGGAGCGCTCCTGGGTTGGGGTGTTCGTGATGCGGCGCGTCACGCCATGCTCGACAGAAGTCACGAACACATCGCCGCGCACCACAAGCGCCACCTCCTTGCCATCGGGTGACATGCTGGCATCGGTTGCCCCACTACGAAATGTAATATCGCGCACGGCGAACTCTTCGTTGGGGTAGTTCACGCTAACCTTCAATCTCTGCGGGGTAACCCCTTCGCGCATGGTGTAAAGCTCACCATCATAGCTAAAGCAGAGCAGGCCGTCGCGCGACACCGTGAGATTGCGCACGGGGTTCTTCTCAAAAGCCGTAATCGCTGAAGCGGCCGAAGGGTTGGACAGCGAAGCCTTGTAGACATTCATGGATTGCCCATTGCGCTCGCTTAAGAAGTAAAAGGCGGACCCATCAGGGGTGTACCTCGGGTTGCGATCCTCACCGGCACGTTCGACGACAAGCGAAAGCTTTCCGCTCGTCCTGTCGTAGCTCCAAATATCGCGGGTTATAGAGCTCTCATGATGCTTACGGAAGGGATCTTCGTTGCCCTTAACGTCCTCGAAGAGCATCGTTTTCCCATCCTTCGATAGGTCGAGCGCGGCCAGCGGATGGGTCAGTAGCAATGCTGGGTCTCCCCCCTTGACGGACATTCTGTAGAGGGGCCTTGTCCACCCGGTGACGAATCCCCCACTCCGGGCGTTGGGTGTATACATAGCCCTAAAATAGATGCTATCCCCCGTGGCGTTGAAAGCCAAGGGGCTCTCCCCCGTCGAATGGAACGTTAATCGGGTTGGCTCACCGCCCTCGATGGGCATAAGAAAGATGTCAGCATTCCCGTAACGATGGCCCTCATAGGCGATCTGTTTCCCATCAGGAGCCCAAACGGGCGCGGCCGCGTAGTCGGCCCCCGTTGTCAACGCTCTGGCCTCACCGCCCGTTGCGGGCACAACGAATAGGACGCCCCGGTAGCAAAATGCCACAAGCTTCCCATCAGGGGAAACGGCAGAATAACGCAGCCACAACGGCCTATCCTCCCTCGCTCCGTAGGTCACCCCTACTGAAAGCAGCAGTAGAAACACGCTTAACGCCATGCCCAGCACTCGCCGGCCTCTGTTCTCTCGAACCATCTTTTCCTCCTTTTTTCAAGTTTCAACGGGTGCAAGTTACAATCTTTTACATGGATGAGCAAGCCAATTATAGAAATAGGTGCGCCGGTTACCCCGATTCCGCGCCTAGGGCAACGGCACGCCCAAGAGATAGAAACACCGTCAGGCAACTGATAGCGCGCAGCGAATCTCCCCCCTGCGCAGCGAACTACGCACCACCGGGCAGGCGCCACAGGATGAATGAGAAGCATCCGCACATCAATGCACGCATCGCCGCACACCTCGTAGGATGCGCGTTGCAGATTGGGGCTCTAGACGTAAATACACCCTAGAGAAGCCCCTCAGGGATGCGGAGCCGAAGCGGGGAATCTTTCGAGGGGGTCTGCCCCTGCGGCATTTCGATAAGGAGCTCATCCGAGAGAGGCAACAGCACCTCTTCGCCTTCATGGCGCGTAACTGTCAGCACTATATTCATGGGGTATTGGTCGACGTGGAGCACCTTCCCGACAGGCTTCCCGGCCTCATCCTCCACGTAATGGCCAACCAGCAATTGCGCTAAATCCCCTTGGTACAGCGCATCGCTCGGTGCATCTAAAACCAACTCCTGCGGGACGTAAACGCGCAACCCCTGCAAAGCTTTAGCCCCATTAACCGTATCCACCAGGCCTAGCGCCACCGTGGCACTCCCATCGCCTCGCTCCTCGAGGTCCTCAATCTCGTAGGGGACCAGCAACCCGTCGCGCTCAATAAAAGCGAAACTCCCTTCAGAGAGCTGCACACTATCAAAAGAGAAAGGGTCGCGCCAAGCGAACGCGACCCTTCCCTTAATTCCAACTGGCTTTCGCAGCGTGGCAATCCAAATGCAATCTTGCCTCGCAGGGGCGGCCTTGAGCTCCTTACTCCGCATCCTTCGCCACCTCGCCCTCGGAAGCCTCCGCAGCAGCCTTCGCGGCTTCTGCCTCAGCCTGCTGCGCTTTTCTCTTTTCCTCAATGGCAGCACGGCGCGCCTCGTTAACCTGCATTTCCGCTTCGCGACGCACCGTCTCCGCCTTATCTCTCTTCGTTTCTACCGCCTTCGCCACCGCATCTATCTTCGCCTGCTTCTCCTCCATCCACTTCGAGAAACGACGCTCCATTTCGTCGGCGTCGAAAGCACCCTTGGCAACACCTTGCAGCAGATGACGCCTTAGCAGCACACCCTTATAGGAGAGAATGCGGCGCACCGTGTCCGTGGGCTGCGCCCCATTATTCAACCACTGCACGCCCTTATCCATATCCAGCTCTATGCGCGCGGGAATTCGTGTGGGGTCGTACAGCCCGATACGCTCAATGAAACGGCCATCGCGTGGCGATCGGCTATCGGCAACCACAATATGATAAAATGGAGCACCCTTGCGGCCATGCCGACTCAATCTGATCTTTACTGACATCTCTTAATAATAATTTATAGTGATCATGCAGGGATCCCGTCCCTCGCGAGGCAAAGGTACAAACTTTTCCCAATATACCCACACCGCACGCAACCGCTCTAACCCCGCAACCTAGCCGTGGGATCGGGCTATTAGTCATCATCAGCGGGCCCTTTACGAAACTTCCTAACCCGCTCCTCGCGCATTTCGCCATCATCGGAGTAGCGTTCATCGTCCGCGCTTTCCCCCTCATCCATCCAGACAGGAAGCCCCTCCGTCAATGAAAAACAGCCATCGAACGCGCCTTCCCTGTTAGCCTCCTTCTGCACCTTCCAACGCTCAACCCCACGCCCCCGAAAGGCGCTGCAACCCGAAAAGATTGATGAGAAATCGAGAACACTCGACACGTCCCAATGCCCAAGCTTGCCATCGAAATGTTCGCACTCCATGAACATCATGGCCATCGAATCGACGTTCCGCACGTCCCACTCCGCGACGCTTTTCCCCACCAGAGATGCGCAACCATAAAAGAGCGCCGTCATGTCAGTTACCTTCCCAACATCCCACCGCTCAAAACCCTCGACAACGCCACTGCCCATAAAGGCGCTATGCAATGACTCGCATCGCGAAAGATCTGGCAGGTCCTCCGCGGCAATCTGCATATTGGAGCAATCCGCAAAAGCCCCGTACATCTCGCGCCATTGGGCAGTTCCCCATTGCAAAATTTTAACCAGGCGCTGCGCATCGCGCGTAGCAACGTAGCAATCCGGCGACGAGTAGTAGCCGCCAAGCTGCAATCCACGCAAATTCTGCGGTTCAACTCCTATCTCGAAACGGTTGCCCTTTGCTGCTGGGAGCAGGGCTTCAATTTCTATCACCGTGGGAATCACGCGCTGCGCATCCTCGTTCGGATCGGTCACATCCGCAGCCACCACGGGGCCCAACGTCCACTCGGTAGACCCCTCGGGACGCACCCAAACCTGGGCGCCATCCGCCACAAGAGGGAATTCCACACTCCTCGGCAACACTCTTCTGGCATCGTCTGCAATAGCCTCCGAGGTCGGTAAGCTCAAATCCCACAGGGTTACAAAAAGCGTTTTTTCTTCTGGCCGCCCTCCACCCCCGGGCAGGCCACCGGCATTCTTCATCACAGACTCACTCTGATTTCTTCACATCGCGAAGTAAAGAAAAAAGCTGCAAATTAATTGCCTTATGCTATCTTCGCATATGCAGAGACCTTCTCCCAACATTTTAAAAACGCAATCCGAAGGTGAGGATGCCCATACCCCTGTAGTAGCGAGCGTTGTAGGCACGCTGATATCCTCCCATCTGGTACATATACCCTTCCCCGGGCTGAATGAAATGCCTGTAGGCGAAATCGCAGAAAATAATACGCCCGTAGAAACCAAACCCACCGCCAAAATATAATCTCCAGCGAAGCGGGGAGAACTCATCGCTACGGTAGGGCGAGGTTCGATACCCCCCTCCTACCCTAACCGCGAACGGCCACATGAACCATTCGGTCCCTACACGAACCTCATGCGTGGGGAGCACATACTTTTGGATCAAACCATTATCGTTGGAATAGGTCGCCTCGGAGAATTGAATGAGGGGCAGATAAGCCATCTCATAATCCACAGAAAGCAACCCGTGCTTGCCAAACGTATAGGCTAGGGACGCCGAGGCGCGGAGCGGGCTCATGTAGCTAAAATCGTTTCGGTACATCCCGGAACTATCAGTGGGGTTTCCCACATTTGGCTCTCCGAAAGCAGGGTCAGGATTGCGATACCGGCCATCCGCACGTAACGAGAAGAGGGATTTCACATTCATGATAGTCGGCGTGTGAATGGCGAAACCGACCCTCAAATCGCTGATGGGGTTGTAGAGCATTCCCAACTTGAAATTAACTCCTCGCCCCTTGCGGGCATCATAGGAATTAAATTCGCCCCACAATAGACCGTCATCATTTTTGGCGATGGCCTCCTCACGCAGGCGCACAGAGGCCTCACGCTCAAACAGCTGAATTCCCAGTGTTGCCCCGATATAAAAGCGGTCAGAGACATTGAATGACATTACCACACCGATCTCTCCAAGGGATCCCCGCGCATTTACCACCCCAGACTGGCGCAACCGATCGTCGATCGACCCATCCGCAGCTACCGTCCAGGGATGCTTGAACGTACCTTTAGCGGCGCCATCGAGCATTAAGTAGCTTCCGTAAGCCGAAACCGGGAACCACGGCTGCCCATCATAGGGCATGTAGCCCGACTTATCCCGCAGCAACAGATCTCCAACAAGCTTCAACCCATTCGCCTCGCTAGCTACTGCTGCCAAAAGCGAATTGCTATCAAAGATTTCTCCCCCATACGACTGCCGGTAGCTAAAATTTTGCAGCTTGTTGTACGTCACCCCGAAATTGATCCTCATTAATCCGGCAGATTTTTCAATTCCTCCGACCCGCACTGAGAAAATCGCAGCCGCTCCATCAAATCCGGATGCTAAACGCTGCGCCATGCTCTTCTGATCAAGAAACCTTGTACGCACCGTATGCGCGCCCAACGATCCGGACGCTGAGAACTCCACCTTCCTATATAGACCAATCCCCGCGGGGTTAAGCACCGATGATGCCACATCACCGCCAACAGCGCCAATCGCACCGCCCAATCCTACAGCCCGGGCCGACCCTGAAGGATCCTCCAGGGAGTATAAAACCAAATCATCGATCGTTTGCGCGACGGCAGCCCCGCAACACGCGCTCAAAAGAGCTAAGCCAAAACCTATTACGACACCTATTTTTTTCATTTTTCATGCTCTCCTCATTACTTCATACTTGCGCAGGCACCCGTCAATGCGGGAGCCTACGCGTAAATTATAGACCTAACGCTCACGCGTTCTCGTCCGCGTGGCAGAGCCTGAACCCTCCGCCGCTGATGACGAACTACTGCTAGACGCGCGTTCGCTGCCCGAAGGCGCAGGGGATGAGACTCGACTCGAAGACGAAACGCGCGTTCTGGTAGCAGGAGTAGGTGAAGCACTGCTCCGACTCGGTGAAGGGGCTGAGGGTCTCGACACGTATCCTTCCGGACTGGATTCGGCTCGGGTACGAGTTCTTACCCCACCGTTGCCCCCCACATCTGCCCGACTAGGAGAACTGCTGGGGAGAGTAGGATCCGAGTAGGAAGGTTGACGCACCTCTTCCGGAGAAGCATCCCTCACGCGCGTGCGGGTACCTGTTCCCCCTTCATAGGCGCCTCTAGGCGTTGTGGCGTGCACAGCGCCACCCCCCATATCGCCATAGGAAGGTGTAGCATCCTCGGCACGGGTCCGAGTCCGCGGGGCTACACCACCACGCGCCTCGGCGGATGGGACGTAAGAGTTATCGCTTTCGAAACCCCTTTCAGCCCCATGCGTTCGCGAACGCGCATCGAAGACGGCAGAAGCCGACCGCTGCGCTCGCCCATACCCACTCATGGAGGAAACAGCCTGCGGCGCCCTCACCCCATCGACCCGCCGTGGAGACGGCACGGCCGCCTGCGAAGGCAGGTAATACCCTCCCCCGTAGTAACCATCACGATATCCATCATTATACCCCCAGTAGTAACCATTCCCCCAGGCATTGCGCCCGTAGGGGTATGCCCAATAGCCGTAGTAACAATCATATGAATAGTAGCCATACCCCCACGAATACCCATACGGAGCGTAGAATGGGTCGTACCAATACGTACGATAATAAAATGGGTCGTACCAATCGCGGTAAACCAGGTAGCGAACGTTGAACCAAGGATCGAAGGTTACTATGTAACTATAGCTTGGACGACTACCCCAGTAATTCCAGGCGGATGCCTCGTACCGTCGCGCAGGGCTCTCCACGTAGTAGTTATTTATTGTAGTCGCCCCCTGCCTATCGCTATAACGCTCCGTGTAGGTAGGATTATCGGGCTGCCCATCGCGATATCGATTCGTTTTTTCAGCATACGAATCCGTTTTCGCCTTTTGCGGCCTTGCCCCACCCTGATCGAGCGCATCGATATACTCCCTATACTCGGCGTAAGAGCTGAAATCCTCCGGGCCCAAGGCACGCCCCCCCTGCTGGGGTGCGACATCCTCCCTACGCGGCTTTTCCTTCGCCGCGCTCTTTGCCGCCGCATCCTGGGCTTCGCGCGCCTTGCGCTCAGCCTCGGCAGCACGCCGCTCCGCCTCCAAACGTTTTTGCCTCTCCAATTCAGCCTCTCTCTGGGCCAGCTCCAGCTCCCTATCATGCGCAGCGTCCTGCTGCGTGTAATAGCTACTGCCCATTGGACTCGCCCCACCGCCTCCCTGCCCGACAACCCCGCATCCTGCGGCCACAAGCGCAATAGCACCCATTCCAAATATCCACCAACGCTTTTCCATTCGACTACCTCCTAGTAATTACACCGCTTAAGGTTATTTTTTGTTACTTTGCGACCCGTTCGTACCGGGCGAAATCACAAAATGCATACCAACAATAATACACATGGCAAAAGAGATTACTCCGCGCGCTGAAGATTACTCGCGCTGGTATACTGACATCGTAGGCAAAGCGAATTTAGCCGAACATTCATCCGTGCGCGGGTGCATGGTCATAAAACCACATGGGTTTGCAATTTGGGAGAGGATGCAGCGCGCACTCGACGATATGTTCAAAGCCACGGGCCACCAGAATGCATACTTTCCCCTGCTAATTCCGAAATCGTACCTAAGCAAAGAGGCGGACCACGTGGAGGGCTTCGCGAAGGAGTGCGCCGTGGTCACCCACTACCGTTTAAAAGTGGCCCCCGATGGGAATGGCGTGGTAGTCGACCCCGCCGCGAAGCTCGAGGAGGAGCTAATCATACGCCCGACCTCCGAGACAATCATTTGGAACACCTACCGCGGGTGGATCCAATCGTACCGCGACCTTCCGCTGCTGATTAACCAATGGGCCAATGTAATGCGTTGGGAGATGCGCACACGCCTCTTCCTGCGCACGGCAGAGTTTTTATGGCAAGAGGGACACACCGCCCACGCGACCCGCGAGGAGGCGGTGGAAGAGGCTAAGCGGATGATCCACGTGTACGAAACATTCGCACGTGAATGGATGGCCCTGCCGGTCATCGTGGGGGTAAAATCAGAGAGCGAACGTTTCGCTGGGGCCATTGACACCTACTGCATCGAGGCGCTTATGCAGGATGGAAAGGCGCTACAGGCGGGCACGTCGCACTTTTTAGGCCAAAATTTTGCGAAGGCTTTCGACGTGAAGTTTGTCGATGAGAAGGGAGAGTCCAAGTACGTATGGGCGACGTCCTGGGGGGTTTCGACACGCCTCATGGGAGCGCTGATCATGGCCCATAGCGACGACAACGGGCTCGTGCTGCCGCCCAAGCTCGCCCCCATCCACGTGGCGATTGTCCCTATCTATAAAACCCAAGAAGAACGCGCGGCCATCTCGGCGCTAGGCGCCGACCTTAAAGAGAAGCTTTCCGCGGCTGGCCTAGTGGCTACCTACGACGACCGGGACACGCTGAAACCTGGGTTTAAATTTGCTGAACATGAGCTGCATGGCATCCCGGTTCGCCTGTCCATCGGTCCGCGCGATCTTAATAGCCATACGGTGGAAGTGGCGCGAAGAGATACAGGGGAAAAGAGTACAATCCCGCTCAGCAATATTGTGCAGCATGTGGAGGGGCTAATGCATGAGATTCAACAGAACCTATACGACCGTGCATTGCGCTTCCAGCAATCCCATATCACCCCGGTTGATGATTACGACACATTCAAACGGCTACTGGATGAGCAGGGAGGTTTCCTAGCTGCCCACTGGGACGGCACCCCCGAGACTGAAGCGCTCATAAAGGAGGAGACAAAAGCTACGATTCGCTGCATCCCCCTCAACAGTACTCAAGAGGAGGGGATTTGCATTCGCACGGGGCGCCCCTCCCATCGGCGAGTACTTTTTGCCCGCGCATACTAACCTAACGGCGCGAGCCGCCCGCCCATAGAGAACCTAACGTTCCCGCTGGCACCAGCATCGCACACCAGGAGAGCTCCAGCGTAAAAAGCAATCGAAGGGGAGAGACTAATAGGCAGCAAGGCGGAAACGCTAACGGGCTGACGAGAAGAAGCAAATGGCCCCGGTACCTTCCAATCAAGCATCTGCCTCAGCACCGCTGTTCGCGTACGAACAGCGGTGCTGAACGTTTAGGCCATTCGCATCCCTAAAATCATAATATCATCCGTCTGCTCCTCAGCAAGCCTAAAGCGCGCGAGCGAATTCAAAATCTCCTGCCGCTGCTCTCGCATAGGTAATTCCGCCGATTGCTCAAGAATGGAGATAACATTGGCCAAACCCAACCTCTCACGGTCAGGACTCCTCTGCTCCATAAAGCCACGAGTCATCAAGTAGAAGAGAGAACCCGGCTCATACTGGATGGTAACTGAAGGAGGCAGGATCTTTTTCCGATTACTATCCTCCAGCGAATACGTTTTCCCGGATAGGCACTGCACGGTGCGCCCATCAAGGCTATAGAAGATCTGCTCGCCAGCACCGCTAAAACAGGCTCTCCGATTCTTCTCATCCAAAGTCATAACGATTAAATCGAAATTGGCCTCGCTCCGAAAGCGCTTATCAGTCACTTGCATCAGTAAACGCTGAAAATCAGTATAAACCAGATGGAGAATAGAGGGAGGATCGCATACACCCCGCTCTAATACCACGGAATACAACAACATGTAAACGATAAAAGAGAGCGAAGCACCCGAAATGCCATACCCTGTACAGTCAACTAGCACCAACACGGTCAAGCCATCACATTTGCCCACCCAAAATAAATCTCCAGATACTAATTGTAACGCCCTTGTTATAAAGAAATTATCAGCGCATATTGCATTCCGTTCCTGCTCCGTTGGCAACAAAGCCTGATGGATTGAACTTGCGTAGACAACGCTTTGCATCGCCTTGACAGATTTTTCATGCATGGCCGCATGCACCAGCGAGAGGCGACTTGCCTGCTGAAGCGATCTCATATACATACGCTCCAGCTTTCCTCCCTGCCGCTTCAACTCGAACGCCTGCTGCTTCAACCTATCCGTGAGCAATTGTTTCTCCCTGCGCAGCGCTTTTATCTCCCGCAATACTCGATATAGCCGATACAGCACAATCAACACGCATCCAATTATGAAGATCAGGATCCCCACGAAGTAAGCTTCCCTCCTTGAACGCAGCTCAGCCCTCCGCCTCTGCTCCTCGATCTGAACGTCGTACGCTATTTTTTTCTCCTGAAGCAACCGTATATTATCACCACTCCGAAAGAGCTTCACCGAGAGCAAGCTGGTGATAGAATCCTGCAAAGAGATTGCACGGCGCTTCATCTCCAAGGCTCGCGGATAGTCGCCACTCTCCATATACACATTGCCTAAGCAGCGCATCGCCTTCGCTCTATAGAAAGGTGCCTGCAGAATATCTGCATCATTCAAAGCCCGCAGAAAATAGCTTTCGGCACGCCTATAATCCATATCCGCGACGTAGCAGTCCCCATAGATTATCCACGAAGCGAAGATTTTTCTGGCAGGGGTTCGCTGAGAAGGCAACGAATCTACCCAACGCAATAAGGGCAAGGCTCTTCGGCCCTCTCCCTGCTGCAGGTAAACCATGGACATGACTTGCGCTACACGCCCCGCCAGCAAAATGCTGCCGGCACGATAGTAGCTTCTCCGAAGCGTATCGAGCAAAACCAGCGCAGGACTCCACGCCCTACGCTCTATAAGCTGCAACGCACGGGGCAACAGCAGAACATTATCGTCGTTCTCTTCCTTCCAACTTTGCAATTCCAGTAAAATGGAGTCGACTTTCCCATGACTATCTAGCTGCCAATAGTTAATTAAGGATTGCAACAACGCGCTGCACACCACCACGCTATCACCCCGCTCCCTTGCCTCTTGCAAAACTGCGCGAGCGTACATCAACGCGACGGCCGGTTCTTCGCGCTGCGTGTAAACCCTAGCTAGAGTCAACCCCATTCGGCAATATGCCCATACGCATAACCTACGCGCGGATTCCCGATACGCTGACTCCAACACGGCGAGCTGCTTTCCCTCACGCCTCTCAACATAGGAAAGCAATGACGTTACCCAACGATTAAATAGCGCATGGTGCCATCCAGTATCAGCAGCATAAATTTTATGGAGGCTATCAGCAAATCGCTGCGCATCAACGAATCGGAGGGCATTAACAAGCGAATCGAACCGCAAGAATCGCGTTTCGCACTGCGCTTCAAGGCTGCTATTCCCAGCATGCAAGAAGCTTATCGGTATCGCCCGGATAAACCCGGGAAACGACATCAATGCGACTAGCACTAACGCTTTCCACCACCACCTCATACCTCCTCCCCTCCCAACCTAATACCCAGGACGCACACGTCATCGGTCTGGATCGTTTTAGCACGATAGCTTTCAAACTCACGGAATAATCTCGCTTTCTGCTCCTGCATGGGAAACGCTGCCACATCGGTAAGCAAATTGATGAAGCGCACGCTCCCATACTTTCGATTTTCATCATCCATTTGATCGGCATAGCCATCGGTGGATAGGTAGAGCATAGCCGACGTTGGGACATCGACCTCATCGTTAACGTACTCTCGCTCCACCAGTTTACTCCCCACGCTCATAATCACACCTCGATAGGCGTGCATCACCCCCTCAGTATAAAGATACGCAGTGCGACACGCGCTACTCAAAACCAATCGTCTCTCCTTAGCATGCCACACCGCGATACTAGCGTCCATCGTGTAAAAACCCACGCCACTCCCACGCTCATCCCTTAAATATTGCTTCATGAGCTCATGCAGCCGGGTTAATATACCCGCCGGTTCTATCTCCTGCGCCTCCCTTATCACCTTGCGCATCAAGATCGTTCCAATAAAACTCATCAACGCCCCAGGGATCCCATGGCCAGCGCAATCAAATACAGCAAACACCTTTACATCACCAACCTCATGGCAGCTGTAGAAGTCCCCTGACACCACGTCACGGGGGAGATACAGGGCGAAAGCCTCCCCTAGAATCCGCTGCATACGCTCCTGCGAAGGAAGCAACGCCCTCTGTAAATTCAACACGTACCCCAAATCATTCCTAAACTTCTTCCCGGTGAGCTGCAACATCTGCTTAGATTGTTCCAACGCAACCCGCTGCTGAAATACCGCTTCTCTCTGCTCCCTGATTTGCTCCTGCTGATGCTCCACGCTTGCATTCACCACCGCCAATCTGTCCGCAGCCTCCTGCACGTTAACCACCGCCTGAAGGCGTCGAGAACGGACCATGTACATCGTCAGCCACACCCCGACCATCAAAGAAAGGAGAGCAACCAGCTGCAACGAGACTTTACGGTAGTGGCAACGATCGTCACGCTGCCTTTGCTCCAGCTGCTCCATTTGCCTGCGCTGCCAATCACGCATCAAAAGCAGCTCGTCGGTCAACGCGGCATCCGCGAAATCTACCTGAGCCAAAGAACTTTTAATGCTATCATCGTAACGCATATACGCATCCAGGGCAAAAGCAGCCATTCTATGATTGCCTTCCGACTCGAGGTGGGTCGACATAATCTTTAGCAACAGCTTATACACATCACCAGTAGGCAATCCGATACCCAACGCCTTCTCCGCCTGCAGCAACGCGTACGCCTGCTCCTCATTCCCCGCATCATGCCACGCACCCGCAAGCTTCACATACACTTCCTGCCGGAGCAGCTCATTACCACGCGCCTCCGTGTACTTCAACGCGAAATCGGAATGCGCTTTCAGCAGATCGTAGCGCCCCAACTTAGCATATATGCAAGACATATTCACGTGTAGCAACGCAACTAAATCATCGTACCGTTTTTTTAAACATAGCTGCGCATCATAGCAGGCGCACAATGCCTTCCCGTATTTTCCCTCACGCATATAAATTTCCGCCATGTTGATAAACAGGAAACTACGCCCATTGCTATTGCCACGGGCGATAAGCACGCTATCAGCATGTTGGAAACTCCACAACGCCTTTTCATCGTAATTAAACTGCCCGTATATTGTACCCAAACCGACATACGCGGAGAAGAGTTCCCACCGCGGGTCGCGCGTTTGCACACCCAGCGCCGCTCGAAAAGCCTTCAGGGCATGGGAGATTTGCCCCAAGCGGTAGTGTACATCGCCCTTCCACGCAAAATACTTAAGCAGCGCATTCGGCTCACTCCATGGCGATAGGATCAAACCCAATGAATCCAACCACCGCAAAGCCTCATCGTAACGCTGCAACTGGTAAGCTCTATCAATCCGTTCCCACAGGGCATCGCTCCACCTAGCAGTGTCGGTTCGATCCAACGGCTCTTCTGCTGCGTCTTCCTTAGCCTCGCAACGGGGCGGAGTGCCAGTATTCAAATTATTCTTTCGTACCTGCCCACTGAGGTTCAGCGAAAATGCACACACTACGCCCATGATAAAAAAACAAAGCAAGCGCACTGCTTTCAAGTTTTTTTTCACCCCCATCGAGTAAACGTAGCTTACTTTCCTAAAATCGATTCGCCTGTTCTACTGCCCAACGCGCTGCCGAACAAATCGTAATCCTCCACCCCTTCAATGCGAACACTAAGAATATCACCAACCTGTAAATCCGCATCCCCTCCCCGCACAAGCACCTCCCCATCCACCTCTGGGCTATCGTATTCAGTGCGCCCTTGAGCCTCACCGTTACCCAGCAACTCGTCCACGATAACACGCAACGTTTTTCCAACAAAGCGCCTTTTTCGTTGGGCCGCTATCGCGCGCTGCACGTCCATTATCGCTTCAACCCTCCGCTGCTTTTCCTCGAACGGCACGACGTCCTCATACTTTTTCGCAGCACTGGTACCCTCTTCGTGCGAATAGGCAAAAACGCCCAAATGGTCGAACTGGGCTTCGTGCACGAATGCCAATAGTTCTTCGAATTCTCGCTGTCCCTCCGTTGGAAACCCCACTATCAGACTCGTACGAAGCGTTACTTCTGGCACAACATCACGTAGCTGCGCTAAAAGCAAGCGGGTTGCAGCGCCATCATGCTGCCGATTCATGCTTCGCAGCACGGGCGTAGATATATGCTGCACAGGAATATCCAAGTACTTACACGCTTTGCTGCAACTCCGCATCCACTCTAAAACATTTCCGCCGAACCCCGTCGGATAGGCGTAGTGCAAACGCAACCACTCAATCCCGCGCACTTCACTTAACGCCCATAGCAGCTCCGCCAATCCTCCCTCCTCCCTCAAATCCCTTCCGTAGCTCGTTAATTCTTGCGCGACCAGCATTAACTCCTTGACGCCACCTTCAGCCAGCCTTTCTGTCTCCGCAATAAGCTGCTCTCGACTTAACGAACTATACTTTCCACGAATGCTAGGAATGGCGCAAAAACTACATCCGCGATCGCACCCCTCCGCAATCTTTAGGTACGCATAATGTCGAGGGGTCGATTGCAAACGATCAATCAGGTGCGGCGCCACCGTCACCCCCAAAACAGCCAACAATTCACGCCCATCCTTAACCCCGAACCAATGCTTTACCCCGGGCAGCTCACGCTGCAATTCCGCCCCATATCGTTCCGAAAGACACCCCATTACCACCACATCCCGCACCAAACCACGGCGGAGCATCTCCTCAGCGCGCAAGATGTATCCCACAGACTCCTCCTTGGCATCGCCAATAAAACCACAGGTGTTGAGGATCAATACATCGTCCACCGTGGGTTCCTCATCATAACGTACCACCCACCCCCCAGACGTGAGCGCGCCTCCGATACGTTCGCTATCAACCCTATTCTTTGAACAACCCAACGTGACTAGTACAGCCGAATGACACCGTTCTTCTACTCTAGGCATGTTTATAAAAAAGAGAATCAACAAACGCGTCTTTGTCAAACAGCTGTATATCCTCCATCCTCTCCCCAACCCCTATGTACTTTATGGGGACCTGTAACTGGTCGGTAATCCCGATTGCAACACCGCCCTTGGCCGTTCCATCCAGCTTGGTCAGCGCCAGAGCATTAACCTCCGTAACGCTCATGAATTGCTTAGCCTGCTCATACGCATTTTGCCCTGTACTTCCATCCAATACTAGCAGTACTTCCTGTGGCGCATCGGGTAGTAGTCGCTGCACGACGCGGCGTATTTTTGCAAGTTCGTTCATCAAATTCACCTTGTTATGCAAACGTCCCGCCGTATCAATAAGTACAATATCGGCCTTTTGCGCCTGCGCCGCCGCCACCGTATCGTAGGCGACGGATGCGGGGTCTGCGCCCATCTGTTGCTTTACTATGGAGACTCCAGTACGCTCAGCCCATATAGACAGCTGCTCAACTGCGGCTGCCCTAAAAGTATCCGCTGCGCCCAAGAGTACCTTCTTCCCCATGGAGGAGTACATGTACGCAAGCTTGCCTATTGTCGTGGTTTTTCCCACACCGTTAACACCTACCACTAGTATAACATATGGGATACCGGGCTGGGGGTCCTTTATCGGTTTAGTCGAACTCACCGATAAAAGTTCTTTCACAACGTCATGCAGCACGTCGCGCAGCTCCTCCTCTGACGAGGCCCGCGCCCCAGCCTTTACCTTAGACTGCACTCCGTCGATAATGCGCAACGTTGTCTCCACCCCTACATCCGCAGAAACTAAAACCTCTTCGAGACTATCCAAAAAATCTTCGTCTATTTTTTTGCGTAGCCCGAAAACGTTCGAAATCCTTGTGAATAAATTAGTACGCGTCTTGCTTAATCCCTTATCAAGCGATTCGTTCCGCGTCTTGCCAAACCAACCTAGCATCTATCTTTTCCTTGCACTTTTCCATCTACTCCCCTCAAACCCTACACCCTCCCACTCTACCACGCGAATATACAGAAACTACATTAAAAATTGTTAACCACACATAAATGAAATCGATTTTAAATAAGAAAAACGGTGATCCCCACCCCGGGAGACCACCGTTACGCAATCCCTACGCAAAGCGCCAATGGGTCAGGTATTCATTCCACCGCACACATTAATCACCTGCCCACTCACGTACGATGACAAATCAGACCCCAAGAACACAGCCACCCGCGCTACATCTTCAGGCGTTCCGCCCCGACGCAATGGGATCTGCTTCTCCCACGCCTGCCGAACATCGTCCGAGAGTTGGGCCGTCATGTCTGTTATGATAAACCCAGGTGCGATCGCGTTGCTCCTTACATTACGAGAACCGAGTTCCTTCGCCACAGACTTGGTAAATCCAATCATTCCGGCTTTAGAAGCCGAGTAGTTCGCCTGCCCCGCATTACCAGAAACTCCTACTACCGAACTCATATTGATAATGGAACCGCAATGTTGCTTTATCATGTACTTCTGCACTGCCTTTGTCATGCAAAAGGCTGATTTCAAATTCACTTTTAGTACCAGATCCCATTGCTCTTCGGTCATGCGCATCAATAGCGCATCACGCGTTATTCCAGCATTATTGACCAGCACATCGATGCGACCGAAATCCGAAAACACTTCATCAACTGTCTTTTCGGACGACGCAAAATCGCTCGCATCCGACGCATAGCCCTTCGCCTTCACCCCGAGCGCCTGCAACTCCCTCTCGGTTGCCTGAAACGTTTCATTTTTTGCGATGTCCGTGAAGGCAACATTAGCGCCTTCCCGGGCATACTCCAACGCGATCGCCTTACCAATTCCACGTGCAGCTCCCGTGATCAGAGCCACTTTCCCTGCTAATAGCCCCATAGTTACCTTTTTTCGCTTTTGCTAATTTTACTGAAGCAACGCCTTTACAGCTTGAAGGGCTTTATCATAATCCGGCTCATGCGTCACTTCGGGCACATACTCCACGTATCGCACCACGTTATTAGCATCCAGCACAATGACACCACGCGCCAAAAGCCTAAGACCTTCCATCAAGAAGCCATACTTCATCGAAAAATCCACATCACGATGATCTGAAGCCATCACAATATGCTTAATCCCCTCCGCCGCGCAATAACGACTCTGCGCAAAGGGAAGGTCATTAGAAATCGATATTAAGACAACCTTATCACCGAGCTTATCCGCCTCAAGGTTGAAACGCTTCGTCTGAAGTGAACACACGGACGTGTCAATCGATGGGAACACGCTAATGATTTTTATCTTTCCATCAAACTGCGATAGGCGAACGTCCTTCAAATCCACCCCAACGCACCTAAAATCCGGCGCTTTATCGCCCACTTTCACCTCTTTACCCAACAATTCGACTGGGTTACCTGCAAACTTCACTGAATGTCCCATATTCTTACCCAAAGCTTTTTATTTCTTTCTCTTCCTTCGTAACGTTTTTGCACACCCCTTGTTCACTAATACTAACGTGAATTAATGTACTCCCTCCAACCGACGATCGGTTCGCTGCTGCTTTATAAACGTTCCTACTCCCTCTTTATAATCAATCACCACGGACTCTAACGCGCTTTTACGCAATAACGCATCAGCCAGTAAATCCTCAATGTACCGTTGAATCGCCCTGCGCAGAGGTCGTGCTCCATATTTCGGGTCGTAGCCTTCTTTCACTAAATATGCAAGGGCTGCTTTAGTCAACTTCACTTGAATCCCAAGCTCACCCATTCGCTTCCTAATCTTTTCAATTTCAATTTTCAGCACCTTTTCCATATCGTCGACAGTAAGTGAATTAAAAAACACTAACTCATCAATACGATTCAGGAACTCTGGGGAGAATTGACGCTTCAACGCATCCTCAATGTACTTACATTCACGCTCGCGTAGGTTCTCCTTCCGCGATGGAGTCGAGAATCCAATCCCAGCACCAAATTCACTCAACGCACGGCTCCCGACATTAGAGGTCATGATAATTATCGTGTTCTTAAAGTCAACAATCCGTCCGGCTCCATCCGTCAATCTCCCATCATCAAGCAACTGCAATAGAACGTTGTAAACTTCCGGTGCAGCTTTCTCAATTTCATCAAATAGTACAACGCTATACGGATGATGTCGCACTTGCTCCGTAAGCTGCCCCCCCTCCTCGTATCCGATATAGCCAGGAGTCGTACCTAACAAACGTGAAATTGAATTTTTCTCCTGAAACTCGCTCATATCAATTCGAACAAAATTACGTTCACTCTCGAATAGATATTTCGCCAGCACCTTCGCTAAATAAGTTTTCCCAACCCCAGTAGGGCCTAAAAAGAGAAAAGATCCTATTGGACGATTGGGATCACGTAGGCCGGAACGATTTCTCCGGATGGCACGCGCTACCACAGACACCGCATCATCCTGACCAACGATCTCTTTCACAAAAACGCTTTCCATCTGTAAGAGACGCTCACTCTCAGAGGCTTGAACCCGTTGTATTGGTACATTTGCCATCATGGATACAACAGCCGCAACCGTTTCTTCAGTAACCTCTACGCATTCGTTCCCATTCTCCTGGCACTCCTTCGATGCATACTCAAGCTCCAAACCTAGCGCACGCTGCTGCTGCCGCATACTCGCGTATTGCTCATCATCATCCGAAAGGAGTTCCAATGATCCCTGCGCCACTTCCTGCAAATTTGCGATTACCCTTACCCGTTCGCTCTCATGCCACTGGCACACCGCCGCTCGAGCTCCCGCCTCGTCCATAGCATCAATAGCCTTATCAGGCAACGCACGATCCGCTACGTATCGCTGCGTCAACGCAACGCACGCCTCAATCGCTTCACGAGTGTAGCGTACCTTGTGATATTCCTCATACTTGGGCTGCAAACGTAAGAGTATCTGAACGGCCATCTCCTCACTACAAGGATCCAATTCCACTTTTTGGAACCGACGCGCAAGAGCGGCATCCTGTTCTATCTGCTTTCTATAATCATCTATAGTCGTGGATCCGATGCACTGAAAAAATCCACGCGCTAAAGGTTGTTTCAATATATTCGCGGCATCCATCGTCCCGCTCGCAGCGCCTGCCCCTACCACGCTATGCAGCTCATCAATATACAGTATCGTGTCCGAACGCTTGCTCACCTCATCAATAATATTCTTCATGCGTTCCTCAAACTGACCTCTATACTTAGTACCCGCAACTACAGAATTCATATCAAGCATGAGGATTCGCTTCGAACGCAATTGCCGCGGCACCACACCAGAGACTATACGTTGCGCTAACCCCTCTACCAGTGCCGTTTTACCGACGCCTGGCTCTCCTATTACCACCGGATTATTTTTTTTCCTACGGCACAAAATCTGAGTCAACCTTTCCAGCTCCCGTGCACGCCCCACAACGGGGTCCAACTTTCCAGACTGCGCAAGCCCAGTCAAATCAATGCAAAACTCACTGCTATCCTTTTCCTCACCGCTCTCCTCCTCCTCGTCATCACCATCACTCGCATCATTGTCATTACCCAAAGCAGACATACCAAACAGAGAATCGGTAGAAGGAGTATCCGACAACAAAAGCTCTTCTAAATTAAAAAAATCTCTATGATACAGTAGCTTCGAACGCAACAACTCGCAATCGACATTCAATTCCACAAAAAATCTGTGCGTAGAATCACCCGCACGCTGCAGCAACGCCAAGAATAGGTGAAGCACCTCCAACGTCTTGGCCCCCAAATTCTCAGCCTCTAACGCCGTCCTATCAAGCACATCACGTGCAGCCATGGATATCGGGAGCTCTCTGTCCTCACTACGGGAAGCTATACGAACTCGCTGCAAATCTGCTAGCAAAAACGACTCGAACCGCTGTAGATCAACATCCTCACTCTCTAAAAAATCGGTTATCCGGTTTTTCCCGCTGTGCAGTATCGCGAGCATATAGTGGGCTGGCAGTATTTCACGGCTCTGCGCTCGTACTGCCTCCTCATGAGTCTCGTTTATTATACGACGCAGATCATTGCTGAATTGCATCATCCCCATAATCTTTCCCTTTTTATTCGCTGCCAAGTTACAGCTTTTATCCAAGCTTTACATTAATGCATACACGCAAAAACGTACGCCAACGTCTCGATCAAATCAAATTACGTACCCAAGCGGAAATTTCAGCATGCGACGCGACACTTTGTCATACGTTCAAAGGCTTTCTCCTTTTTTGTACCTTTGCGATGTAAACTTGAACTTAGCGATATGGATTTAGAAACAATTCTTAATGGACTTGACGTGGCAATAACCATTACTGATGAGCAGGGCAACTTTATTTTCGTCAACAGTAAGTCCGGTGAGATCAATGCGCATAGTAACGCGCAATCGCTGATAGGAAAGCAGGTTCGTCAATGCCACAACGACCGCTCGATAGCCATCATCGAACAACTATTTAAAGGAGAAAAGAATGTTTATACTATAACAAAGAAAGGGCAAGAAAAGCTAATTTATCAAGCCCCATGGACTGTCGACGGTGTGGTGAAGGGTCTAGTAGAACTTTCCATGGTTATTCCGAAAAACATGCCCCACTACGATCGCGACAAAATAAACCCATCAACAAGCGACCAGTAGCCTAACCATGTGAATGCGTTTAACAACCGAACCTACAAGGCTAGCATCGACAAATCGAGTAACGCATTCTGCTGCTCAACGTGAGTCAGTCGCATGTCAGAACATCGGTAGGTCGCGGCTGGGTATAAACTTACAAGGGTAGCATTATGCGTAGCCATAAGCACGCTCTTCCCGCGTGCAGTGAGCTCACGTAGGATTTTAAGAATTCCTTCTGAGGTATCAGGATCAAGATTGCCCGTTGGTTCATCCGCCAAGATTAATTGGGGGTCATTCAACAGTGCTCGCGCAATTGCCACACGCTGCTGTTCCCCTCCAGACAGCTGATGCGGCATCTTATATTGCTTATGCGACAATCCGACCAGCTTTAGCACCTCTTTTATGCGTTGATCTATCTCTTTCCGATCACGCCAGCCGGTTGCCCGCAGGGCGAACTGTAAGTTTTTTTCTACCGATTTATCCATTAACAGCTTAAAGTCTTGGAATACAATACCAATACTTCGGCGTAAATAGGGAATTTGGCGTCGCTTCAACTTATTTAAAGAAAATCCGCAAACCTCTCCGCAACCTTCCACAAGAAGGGTCTGGCCCGTGAGAGTCTCAATCAAACTGCTCTTACCAGATCCCACCCGACCCACCAAAAAAACGAACTCCCCTTCAGCAATAGAGAAATCCACCTCTTGCAGCACAAGTTGATCCCCTCTATAAATCTTCGCTCCCTTTAAATATGCAACCCGGCGCCCATTCATATCTTCCATCACGCCCACCGCACCATAAACAATTTTAACTCCAACAATCGTTCAACTCAACGCCCCACTCGCAACTTGAACCACGCCCTCTCGCGAGATTACACTTCTAACGCTCACCGCATTCTTCCTATTCCGGCGTATTAAAAAAACGTAACCTGCTCTTTTCCCCCTCTAGATTCGCATAGCTCTACTCCCCTAATCTACTCTACCCTCGTATCGCTTTCACTCCTGGCAGCTCTACTCCTTCCAGATACTCCAACATAGCTCCGCCTCCAGTCGAAATATAGGAAACGCCATCTTCGTGTCCACTCTGTTTTAACGCCGAAACGCTATCTCCTCCCCCAACAAGCGTGTATGCTCCCATACTGGTAGCCTCCGCCATCGCAGCTCCTATAGCAAAACTCCCAGAGGCAAAGGGAGGCATCTCAAAAACACCCATAGGACCATTCCAAAAAATCGTTTTGGAACTAACAATCGCTTCCCTAAAACGCTTTGCGCTCTCCGGCCCTATATCAAGACCCATCCAGCCATCTGGGGTAGCTCCTATCGCAGTAATCAGCGTCTCTGAATCCGCAGCAAAAGTTTTTGCATTCACTGCATCTACCGGGAGCAGCACCTCCACTCCTGCCCGTTTAGCTTTGTCCAACAACTGACCAGCTAACTCCACATAATCAGGCTCGCATAGGCTCTTACCTATTGCACCACCCTGCGACTTCACGAACGTGTAGGCCATTCCACCACCTACGATAAGACGATTAACCTTAGCAAGCAAACTGTCGATGAGTTTAATCTTATCCGACACCTTCGCCCCACCGATTATAGCCGTTAATGGTCTAGCCGGGGATTGCTTCACTCGATCTAATGCTTTCAACTCCGACTCCATCAACAAGCCAAACATCTTATCATGTGGAAAGAATTCCGCGATAACCGAAGTCGATAAATCGGCACGATGCGCAGCCCCAAACGCATCGTTGACATAACAATCTCCCAACTCTGCCATCTCCTTCGCAAATTGGTACCGCGCCTCCTTAAGCGCCCGCTTCCGCTCCAGAAAATGCTCGTCGCTCTCATCCTCTCGCTGGCGTACCTTACCCTCTTCCTCCTCATGAAAACGTACGTTTTCCAACAACATTATATCGCCATCATGTAAACTTCTTGTCTGCGCCACCACTTCAGCTCCAACACAATCCGACGCTAATACAATCGACTTCCCTACAAGCTGCTCTACAAGCTGCTTTATCCGCCTCATCGAAAACTCTTCTACTACCTTTCCCCCGGGTCGACCCATATGCGACATCAGTATAACACGACCTCCCCGATTCACTACATACTCAATGGTAGGAACCGCGCGGCGTATTCGACTATCATCAGATACCAAACCCGTCTGCTTATCGAATGGGACATTAAAATCCACTCGCATTAATACCCTCTTACCTTTGAATGAATACTCCTCAAGCGACTGCATACCTTCGTTTCCTCCAACAATTAAAAAAACAATTGCTTAACCGTGCAAAGATAAACTTTTTCTAAATTCTTTCCGACTCAATTCGAGAATACCCAACCTCCGCAACAGCAACCAATAGGTAAAACATCTGTCTCGAATAAAAGGGTTCTCAATATGGCTGCCCAACGCAAATAACACGTCTCTCTCACAGATAGAAATCGCTACGCAACCTCGCTACGTACAAAATCACCCAATAAGCCTCAGTAAATTCATGCAAAATCTTTAAAGCACCGCCACCCACGCAATTAACACCACCTCTATACCTTGTAAAAGTTAAAAAGAGAGAGGATGATGCATCGACGCATACATCCTTCTCTCATACCTCTCACGCTTTATCGCTTAATCACTTTTAGCGTTGCAACAGCACCCGTTTCATCTTTCACTCGCAGGAGGTAAACCCCGGAATGAAAATCCCGAATATCAATGCGCAACGGGACCTGTTGCGTTGAAGCTCCTGCTCGTAGCTCAACACCGCGCACATTATATAGCGCGTAGCGCAACTCTCCCTTCCATGAACCCTCCAACACTAAGGATTCAGACACCAAATTGCTTTGCAGAGCCACAGAGGAGAGGACGTTAGCCTCTACTGCCATGCTACGTTCAAAAGTAGCTTTTATCCATAGCTCCTCCCTTCCTCCAGGCAACCTCATAGGCACTTCGTAGACACCACCATTCTCCCAATTCTTTCCCGCTACGGAGAGCGATATAAACGTAGCCACGGTCGCGGCTTCAGCCCTTATCATCAATTTCTGACCTTCGTACACCTCCAACAACCCATACTTGCTCGGATCCCCTTCAAATACCTTTGGTTCTCCATCATCAGGTCTCACAATCACTTTACCGTATGTGATATCTTCTTTCACCTCTACCTTGACGAAAAATCTAGACCTTTCGACAAAATTCACTTCTACCTTGCACTGCCCATCAGCTGCCGCAATAGTATATTCTCCATCTACTCCGACTAACTTTCCATTTACCCTGATTTCAGCACGGTAACGTTTTGAATCCTGCGGAACCGCTACCACCTTCACCTTACTGCCTATAGTTGCACTGACAGACGATTTGCCTTGCTCAGATACAGCCACCTTCCCATCAACAAATATCTCCACTCGCCCTTGATCAGACGCCACCTCCTCAAACTGAACCGGAAATTCGAAGGCTTGCATTTTTACATCAATACGAAGCAAATCTGCCATATCACCTTCAGGCAATGTGTAATGATCCTTTTCGCCAACCGCAACTCCTTGCACGGACATGCGACTTAACTGATACTTCATTTCGCGCGGAGTTACTGCAACGATTTCCAACTCATCTCCATTTCGAACCGTTACGACAGGATCTCCTTCGCCTGTAAATGTTCTCGTCTCACCCGCAACTTTCAGCGTTATCTTTGCGCTCCCTAAAGGCTCTATATTCACCCTAATGTCTTTTGACTTCTTGTACGCCCCCGTCTCGATAGCAATCCGCTCATCGCTACCGTCATACGTATATTCTCCATTGACCGTCTTTCCGTTTATCGTAACCGGCAACAACGAATAATCTGCAGCCGCAAATCCCGGGCGTAAGGACACTCCGATAGTGAGCTTATCGCCCTTTTGCATCTTGGGCAATGGGTCTTGCGGATACGTAACTGGCTGCTCCTCATTCTTTTTCAAAATCACCGATACGCACTCAGCATGACGCACTTGAACTTCTACCTGTAAAATACGCTCCAAATTGATGACACCCTCAATGGACGTAAAGTCCTGCTTACCAATTCCTCCAGCTATTCCGCCACTGACCTCGGTTCCATTGACGTATATCTTCTTCGCTACCGCTTCTGCAACATGTTCTTTCGCTCTTGCTGATCCAACGTATGCGTATCGACCATTTTCTAATTTAGCCAAACCGTCAATTCGAACCTTACCCACATACGTCAGAGATATCGCGCCTTGTATAGCTAACCCATCGTTCGGGAGCAACGACACATTCGCAATGGAAGAATTGTATAAATACCGATCGCCCTCCTCCCCATCAAGTGATGAATGCTGTTTCCCATTCGCTTCGAACGTCTTCTGAAATGGGATTCCCAAGATTAAGTCTTCTCCATTTAGAACAGCCGCAAGGGGATATCCTCCGCAGGTGGTGTGTTTATATATATATCCCGCCAACTGTATCCCTAGGTTTCGTTTTGACAAAATCTTTCCCGTCGCGGTTTCTCCTATAAGA
Organism: Bacteroidia bacterium; assembly: GCA_013333195.2. GTDB lineage: Bacteria > Bacteroidota > Bacteroidia > Bacteroidales > CAJPTX01 > Bacteroides_D. Next base: position 47,789 of record JABCPG020000023.1, on the reverse strand, counting down.
ACGAAGATATCCGTGCAATAGCCAGTTTCTCCCTCATACGTTTCTTGCGCAGACTCAAGCTTGGTCCCATCTTCAAATAGCAAAGGCGCATCGAAATATCCTATCGCAGCGAATCTACTCCCATCTCCTATAGGGGAGACATAGTTGACTGTGGCATCCGAGTGATAATTTCCTCTCCTGTCCGCACGATTTGAAACAATGATACGCAATGGAGTATCCCAGATATTCTTTCCATTACCATCGCGCCTCTCCACTACGATAAGGGATGTGCTATCTCGGACAGTCGCGTTCTGAGCATACGAAACCACATTTACTACGCCAGAAAGATTGTCAATCTCTTTCACCCGCCCAGAAAACGTACGGGCTAAATATTCTCCTCCGTTTCCATCCGACGCCGCCAGCAAAGAACGCACTTCTGAAGCTCCAAATACACGTTCGTCATCCTTTACATCCCTAGATATCTGAAATGAAGACAAGATGTTTTTTGATGGCCACTCCATCGACAGTAAAAGGTAAGACGAACCATATGCCCAACCATCGATAATTGGAGTTTCGTAACTAAGGTTAGCAGAACCAATTTGCACGGGGTAGCATAAAAGCATCACGATTTTTAGCACACCCGTTGCTTCATCGTATGATAGAGACTTGATTTTTGGAGACCTTTCCACAAACAACAGGACATCTGGTTCTGGCAGCATTAAGGCATCCTTTTTTAACTTACCATCTGCAGTCAATTCCGCCACGAACAGCTGATCGTACTCTTCATTCGCTCCCGACCCTACAATCTCTTCTTCTTCGCCTGAACTAACATAAGTTACTCCTCCTCTATACACCCCGCCCACAATCACTCCTCCGCCGGGCATAGCTGCCAAACTCTGAATTCTTACTGCTCCTTTAAAACCCACGCTCCAAATCTTATCACCATCTTTCCCGTATTTTGCGAGAAACGCACCATCAGTTGTCCCAAAATCCTTTTCTACCTCCGCAGGCGATGAGGGCCCAACCAGCTTCACACTCGGACCAGTACATCGGGTAGCCAAAAAATATTCTCCATCAGCACCGGCAGCCAGAGCTTGCGATAAATCTTCATCGCTTGAGTGTAACGTCACCAGCTGACTCTTTAACTTGCTTTGCGTCAACCTTTCATTGGCACTTACGCTCGAAATCGCGGCTATAAATGCTGAGATACTAAATAGGACATTCCAAAACCACTTCATCGTATTCACTGCATTACAGGTTTGAATTACTTTCTTTAGCTTCTCGCGGAATCGGCAACGTGTAGCGAGAATCTTTCTCATTAAGTGTATATTCCTTCTCATCAAGTTTATGCGAAATTTGAGGGCACCCAAAGCGACGTAAATCAAACCACCGGAGACCCTCAAATGCCAGCTCTCGCCCACGTTCGGCCAGTATGAACTCTAACAGTTCCTCACTCGTATTTTTGGCATCTATCATTACCTCTGCATCCGCAATTTTTGATTCTGAATATCGTTTCTTAGCTAGTTGCTTCAGCAAAGTTTTCGATTCAAGCAAAGAACCCAATCTTGCTTGAGCTTCGGCCACATTTAGCAACACCTCTCCCAGCCGAAATGTAATACGGTAGGCGGTACTCTCCCCCTTCTTTTCGTCGCCTCGCTGAACTCTGTAATCTCCCGCTGATGGTGTCCTAAAATACAGCTCCTTGCGCCGATCTCCCGATGCGTAGGAGGCAATTAGCAAATCCGAGGCTCGCATTATACTCAGATAATCGCCATCCATCACTAGATCCATATTCATAATCGCTTCTGACGACCTATAATGGCACGGGAGCTTGGAAGAGCTGGAATTCAAATCCTCCAATTCGTAGCTGGAACTAAGTATGGGGCTTCCTTTCTCAATAGCTCTCTTCCAATCTTTTTTATACAGGGCTACTCGGCACGCAAACGCTCGTGCTGCATCTCGACCGAATCGGTAACGCAAAGAGGGTTCCCAGCGGTCAACTTGCAAGTACCCGAACGATGCCTCAATATCTTGTTCTACCTGCTCATACACCGATTTCAAAGTACTTTTCACGCGCACTTCTTCAACATCATTATCCAACACTAGAGGAACGCATAAAGAACTCAGAGATTCGTCGGAATAGGGCTGACCATATATGTTTGCTAATAAAAAGTAACTATACGCACGTATCAGGTAGGCTTCTCCAACAAGCTGCTTAGTATCGTCTGAGGCATCTGAAGCGTTTGCCAACAGCTTAATGAGGTAGTTCGACACGTAGATACTGTAGTAGTAACTCTGCCACTGCGTAGTGACTGTCGAAAGGCTCCCATTGTCTATCCAAGTATAAATCTCTTCATACGAAGGCCTATAGGACGCATTTACACCATCAAAGCTTACCTTCACCTCATCGCTACGCAAACTCAATTTCGCCAAATCCGTAGGAAAACCCTGGTACACTCGGGTTAGCATCGCCCGATAATCCGATAGATTATCGGGCATTACAACACCCGCTGGCTTTATATCTAGAAATTTTTCGCACCCAGCAAAACACGCAACGGAAAACAGCAGAAATAGCAGCCTGACAAATATATTCGTCTTGTAATTCCTAACATCCATACTCTATGTGACCCCCATTTTTAACTACAACTGTTCCTACGCAAAAAGCAACTATCCTCAATGACAAATGGGCTGATCCATGCGCAGCAACCTTCTGTACTAGCTTAAGAAAATTCTCGATCGAAGAGAAAAGTATGTCCCCACAGGTCGCGATTGATAGAGCGCAGTAGCAACGCACCATTTGCCGCCCCATTACTAAACCAAATTTCATCATCTCTACTCCCCATCGCTTAAAACCCTAAGGTCAACGAAAGGCTCACCGACTTCGGAATCGGTTGCGCGTAAGGATTTTTCATCGTCTCAGGATCTATAAAGCCATCATAATCCTTGCCCCAAACCAAAAGGTTCCTCCCTTCAACAGCTACAGAGGCACTTGATATCTTCACCCGCTTCAATAGTTCTGAAGGAAATGCATACGATAATCGTACCGACTGCAAACGAACGTAGGACGCATCACGAACATACAAACTCAACAGTTTCTGGTACCCTTCATCGTATGCAGTATATTCAGAAGCACGCCCCAAATCCTTTTCCGTCATTAAGCGCGGGAGCGTACCCGAAGGATTATCGTCCGTCCAACGGCTAAAAATTTGCTTTGTTGTATTCAGTCCCCTATCGTATTGGGTAAAACTATAGTACGGCTGCACCAAAAACTTATGCCCAAAGTTACCGACTGCAGATAGCGAAAGTTCTATTCCTCCCCAGGAAAAGGAGGTCGTAACTCCCATGCTATAGGGAGGTTCTTCCGTACCAGCATAAACAAACAGCGCGCGTTCTTCAGCCGGCGAAAGTCTCGACACATTACTTGGACCAACACGACGTAATCGAAGCAATTCCGAAATCAATAGGCTCTCCCCTCGTGCACCACGTAGCAATGGGTACCCATATTGATCAATCCCGACATACGGAAGCACAAAAATACCTCCCACAGGATACCCCTCGCCGCTCGGTCTTCTGCTATTATCTTGCGTCGTTAACCGGTCGATCCGATTGTAGTTATACGAGAAATTACTTTGAATATTCCACTCAAACCCCTCTACTTTCAACACTAGCACAGAAGCGTTTACATCCACACCACGATTGGTTAGTCGCGACCAATTCACAGTAGTGTATGCAAAACCCGATTCCAAAGGCAACTTTCGCATGCCTATTAAATCCGAACTCAGCCGATCGTAGTAATCCAATGCCAGCTTCACCCGGTAGGAAGCAAAAGACACGTCCAATCCTATATTGTACGTTCGCGTCTTCTCCCATCGTAAACGGCTATTTGGGGGACTCTCAATGGTAATATTATCCTCTCCCTCCCTTTCACCACCGCCCTGCTGCGGGTAGAAGAAGGCATCGTGGCGCAATACGCCCACAAGCGTCGAATACGTATTCTTATCTACATTGCCTTGCAAACCGTAGGAAGCGCGAAGGCGTAAGTCGCTTAGCCAATTTACATTTTCTAAAAAGCTCTCTTGCTTCACGTCCCACATGGCGCTTACAGAATACAATGGTAGATAGCGGTACTTAGGATCAACTCCAAACAAATTGCTTCCATCAAAGCGCACACTACCTCCCAACGTATATCGACTCAAAAGCGTATACGACACCGTACCAAAAAACGATACGAATGCGTTCTCCGCGTAATTACGCTTGAAAAGCGGCGTGTAGCGCCCCTGATCCTCACGGGTGAATCGAACCATTTTCGTTGTCAAAGCATCAGCATCATACCCATAACCTGCCGAAAATATCGATTCATCCGATGCCCTCCGCAGCTCATTACCAATCATTACATCTAAGGAATGCATCGCTTTAAACGTTTCGACGTAACGCAGCATATTCTTTACGGTGTACTGAAAGGAATGACCATCCGTATTTCGATAAAAACCTCCTTTCGGAATATAGGAAGAGCCATCAGAAAGTCTTGATCGTTGCAACTCACGACGCACTGCGTAGCTTTCGCCCAAAGCTGACGCAACCAACTTCCTCTCATCGTACTGCACTCCCGCCTGCGACTCCAATGTCAAACCGCGCCATATCCTCCACGACAAATCAAAAACGGCTGTAAAAGCCAAATTCGTAAGATCATAACGCGTATTCGAACGCTCTTCCACAATATTATAGCGTATCACATCATCATCACGCCCAAAACCACGCATATCGGGATCGTATACATAGTTTCCACTAGCATCATAAATCCTTAGATAGGGGTTTACAGCTCTAGAATAGAAAACCGGGTTTGTATAGCCATCCGTATTCGACAAAAAGGAATTGTTCTTCCGCTGGTTCGCCAGAAGCGAAACCCCTATGTCTACTCTCTCCCCAAAATGGAAACGAGTTTTCGAGGTCAGATTGATCCGACTCGCATTCACTCCTCGCACTGCTCCAGCCTCATTAAAATACCCAGCCGACACGTAGTAATCCGCCCAGTCCGCTCCTCCCGATACGCTTAAAAAATGATCGTGACTTAGAGCAGAGCGAAATAGCTCCCTGTTCCAATCCGTAGAGATATCACGTAGGGCATTGATTTCTTCTTGCGCCGCGGACGAAAGTGCTGAAAAACCACCGCTCTTGTACGTATTCAGCTCGCCATAGGCTTGAAGTATTCGGGATACTCCCCCCTTTTTTTCAAATGTCGTGTACGAACTCCGCAACAAGTCCAACTCGAGTCCCACCTTTTCGCTACTGGTAAGGAGTCCCAAACGCCCGACATCCGGTCGCGCTACCACAGAAAGCTTTCCAGAATAGTTTACGTGTATACGCCCTTTCTTCCCACTCTTTGTATTTACAACTATGACCCCATTCGCCGCACGGGCTCCGTAGATAGCAGTCGCCGCAGCATCCCTAAGCACAGAAACCGACGCAATATCTTGAGGATTTATACCAGCAATCGCCGAGGAGTACAGCTCATCAATCCCGGAAAGATTCTCGAGCTTCGGAAGATCGGTACCCTCGAGCGGCATACCATCAACAACCCACAATGGATCCTGCGTACCTTGCAGCGACGACGTCCCTCGGATGCGAATCTTCGCAGGAGCACCTGGGGTACCACTTACTGTCGTCACATTCACTCCCGCCATTGTTCCCTTAAGCATCTGATCCACGCCCATTGATGCCTGCGACACGTCAGTTAAATTTATAGAAGAAACCGAGGCAGTCGATTTTCTTCGGTCAATTTTCCCATATCCTGTTACTATAACATCTGCAATATCAAGACTTTCAGGACTTAATAGTACCTTAACCAACTCCGTGCCGCACGCTACTATCTGGCGCTCGTAACCAACATATACAACCAGCAACTCCTGCGTACCTACAGGAACATCCATGCGAAAACGTCCATCTAAATCCGTTATAGTACTTTTAACCACCTCCGTCTTGCTCCCCACAGCCAAAGCCCCCACTGATGCAGCCACCAAAGGTGTCGATTCATCCGCATCTAGGACAATACCGCGTACTTCCTTTGTCTGCGCAAACAGACCACACCCAACGGCCGACATAAAAACGGTCAGAATTATTTTTCGGAACAACACTTTTACTCCTCCTCCTTTTCTAACTGCGTTCAATACTCTATAAAAATACGCTCACCCCTTAACGAACACGATACTATTCTCCTAGAGCATCATTAATGCGAAGAATAAGATCCTGATAATGGTAGCGTGTAGCCAAATCCGCATGGTTCGTACCTCTTTTCATCATATCACGCACGCGCAGAAGCTCTCCTCGTTTCAGAGAAAGCTGATCTCCTATCCGAGAAAGCTGATCAAACTTCATTCTCCGCGTTTGGCTGATGAAACCAACTGAGCCCAAGGGATAAGCCGAGGAATTGACGCATAAATCCTGCTCTCTAGCACCAGTTGGCCTCTTTCCAAAAATGCTTTTAACCAGCGCCTTCCGATTTTTGACTGCCACTGTACGGTCGCAAGCAATTATCAACGCATCCACATAATTCTTCTGGGTTATCCTCTCATACGCGCTGAGACGGTCACCGCGAAGCGTTCCACGGAAAATACCGTTTCGGAGATCGTCAAACATCTCGAGTACCCCGTAAGCATTCTTTCCATTACGCGCCTCATTTTCAACCATTCGCGCCAAACGTTCCTCACTAAGCAAATCCCAAAGTAAATATCCCTGGTAATTTTTAAAAAGCTCCATCGATGCATACTCATATGGACCCTCCGGCGAACTTTTTATCGGCAACACACGGCTGTATATCTCCCCTCCAAACAGCCACGCTGGGTAAACAAAAGCCTCATTGAGAAGATAACGCACTGCCTCCTGTTGCTTTGCCCTAGCCACAGGCACAAACGATTCTTTTTGCACCGCGTAATCTCTATCATTTAGATAGATCCCTCCAATATTTGCCATCACGTGGTACGCGTATAAATGCCACTGATCAATTATATCGTGCAGAAATTTCCCCGCCGCAATATACTCCCCATCTTTCGCATCCGTCCATTCCAACACGTGAGGGATTATCTTTTTTAAAGCAACAATACCCAACTTCGACGCTTTGATGGCATCATTTCCTATGTCTTCACTCTGGGAACGAGGATCCACGATCTCACGAGATGATGTGCATTGTGGCCCAAAAAAGTATACGGGATCCTCAGAAAAATTCGCAACGTAAGCTCGCAGGGCCTGCTGTTCTTCATGAGGCGTTGCAGCTCCACGCCAACGGTAAGCAAACTCAATCGCATAGCAATCATATTCACCTATCCGAGGATATAGCTGCTTCACCCCATCTCCTGGCTGCGCCACGTAGTTGAACCGGGCATAATCCATGATGGAGGGGGCTGTCCCATGCGTAGACGTAAACGTCGGCGAACGGAGCGAATCTATCGAATACGCCGCGCTCGAACCCATATTATGCATCAAACCTAACGTATGTCCAATCTCATGCGCCGCAATGAAACGAACGGCTTTCCCCATCTCATCATCTGGTATCTGATTCCCCCTGACAGCCGGGTTAAGCAGACCCGTCTGTAGTCTTAACCAGCGCTGCACTGCTCCCAATACGTTATGCCACCACATCACATCGGCCTCCACGATTTCTCCAGTCCGGGGATCGCACACTGAAGGACCCATCGCATTAGCCATTGTCGATGCCGCATAGACTACCGATGAATATCGCGCATCATCAATATCTATCGTATCCGTATTCAACTCGTAGGCCGCAATAGCCTTTTTAAAACCGGCACGCTCAAAAGCTACTTGCCAGTCTTCTATCCCAGCTTTGATGTATGGAATCCACTGCTTAGGGGTAGCGCTGTCGATATAAAAAATTATCGGTTTTTGAGGCTCCACCAGTTCCCCACGTAGATAGCGCTCTCGATCTTCACTCTTCGGCTCGAGTCGCCACCGGGTAATGACCTTACGCTCTTCTACACGCTGCTGCGAATCTCGATAGTACTGTTTGGGCATCGTGAAGAAACCAACCCTGTCATCCGCGAAACGAGGAACCATCTTGTCCTTAGGAAGTAAATACCAATTCGACGCTACTCCTACGGTCACCGTCATCTGCTCTTCCGCACCCGACACAGGAGCCGTCAATTCACTGTAAACCATAACATTTGTAGGGAACGCCTTCATTGACAATATTCGCGACAAGGAGCTTTTGGGCGACACCCCCAGTCCTGTAATACCAAACACATTCTGCAACGCACTTTCCGAACCATTAAACAGGCTCGATACCTCCACCAGCACTGCTGACGAATCCGCCCCGTAAGCTTCTATCGGCAGAGAGGCTACAACGGAAGAAACGTAGTTGGAACGAACAGACGTGCAAATATTATCGCCTTGCTCACACTCCACAATGGGATCTACCTCGCGGATATCTAAATTCCGCCCATCAGGACTAATTGAAAGGCGCACTAGCATCGTACGATAGTTCACCCCTCGATTCATTCCCGTCTCGCCCAGTTTCATGGGTACCGATGTAACCTTATTTACAACCAAAATGTCCCGTGCAAATACTGTTTTAGGTACACTGAAGTAATGTTTTGTCTCTTTAGGCTTCTTCACCGAGTACACACTGATAAAACCAGAATCGCGCTGTGCCCCGCTCAACACTGCCGCATAACCTGTCTCCGACTTCTCAGCCGAACCGGGCCCTCCCTGTTTTGCCTTTGAGGTGCTGGAGCAACCCGACAGCACCTGCACATACAAACACGAAAGTCCTAAAAGCAACGCAATACAAACCCTGTAGCCTCTTTCCACCATACCAATTTATACAATCAATTACTTAATCTTCATCTATATCCGCAATAAGAATCCTCAGGCAGGTCTGCCTGAGGATTCTCAACAACAACTTCTCGCAAAGCTACCTGCTCAGCGGTTACATCACCTTCTTCACCTTTACAACGCGCAACGCTCTCTCTCCTCCATTTACATCGCGCAGGCGAACCACGTACACTCCCTCCGGCAACGACGAAGCCTCTACTTCCAACGTCTCATTGCCAGAATCATTTCTGCCGCGGAACACCTCACGCCCAAGCTGATTATACACTGCGTATTCTAAAACATTGCCAGTACCATAGAGCTTAAGCGCATTTGTAAAGGGGTTCACAGTTTGCACACCGCGCAGCATCTCACTTTCAACAGCAGTAGGATTCGTCCCGGGATTCTCGTTCTGCTTCTTTCGGAACGAAACGAGAAGCTTAAAATCAGACGTTACAGGATACTCTTTCGTCCAATCCACGCTAGGATCGTCTCCCACCAAAACGCCTAAAATCTCGTATTGCGAACCAGGCAAAACATTAAACTTCACCTTCGCACCATCCTTTATCGCCTGCTCACCCGCAGAGTATGACACTCCGTTTTGCGCATCAATCACCTCAATTCGTCCCTCACCCTGATCAACAACGACATCATACTTATAGTAAAAATCAACGTGTATACCCTCTTTCAGGCTGCAACCATTCTCCTCCATCACCACCACTTGATAATCCTTACTTACTCTAACCTCGTAATTCTTATCCTCCTTGGCTCCCTCATTCTCCCAATTATACTTCACCCAATCTCCCGATTTTCCTGGAGCCGCATCTGGCAGCTTAATGAGGTACGGTTTTCCGTACGCCTTTTGCTCTCTCTCCAAAGCCGCAACGAAATAGGGATTAGCTTTCACTTCAAACTCCACCGGAACTCCTTGGCTCGCACCTATCTGCCAGTACCGACCCGACCGTGTGTCATGATACTCTCCTCCGCTCATCTGCACTCCATGCTTTCCAGGCTCAAAACGAACCTTGAATATGAAGGGAATCCGCTCTCCTTCTACGTAATCCTTGTCTAACACTATCGGATAATTCGTCGTCTCCCACGTGCCGCTCCCCTCTTTCATATGCGAGAACCGTAACGTTATGGTCTCCCCCTTAGGAAGCACACCATCCGCCTTGGCAAGCATGAAGGAACCCTTCACGTCCTTGAGATCATCAGCCGAACCGGACTGCAAATCGGAGCACATCTGGCTACTCATCGGGCTGAGTGCTATCGAGGAGAATCCATATTCCTTAAGCCAACGAAGCTCTATCGAATCCGATACCTGCTCGCACCCATTGACAGTGGCAAGTTTAACCTTTAACCACCCATCAGGCGCAGGCTTCGTAAATTCTTTCACATACACATCCGGCGATGGACCCTCTACCTCCTTCCCATCAACATACCACGTCCACATCGTCCCAGCTTTTTTCAAACTCTGGTAGGACGCGCTACTCACATTTTGGTGATAGTCGCCAAGACCATAAAGTTTGAAGGTCTTTGGATCCCCAACCTTTGTCTTTTCCAGAGCCTTATAGTTAGAACCCGCATCGAAATACTCCGCTAGCTGCTGCGTCCAACTAATTGATTCGCTCGGATTGTAGTACCTCCTGATCTCCACATTACGCTCTCCCCCACGCATATTTGCTGGCGCTTCATCCACTGGAGGTGTTTTCCCAGTCTCAAGCGAAAACGCAAGCTGATAGATACCCGCTTCGCTAAGATCGTAGTTCTTAAACATCTCGACCTCTATCGCCTTCGTGCCGCCCACTTCCAACGAGGACTCACTCGAGCTAAACGTATACTCCAGCGGCAGCGTGCTAACCACAACGCCATCACGCTTCATGTCAAACTTCAGCTGAATGCGCTTACCCGCAAGATCTAGAACCGTATTTCCATCATTAACCACCGACACTTTCAGCTTCTGCTCACTCTGCTTGTAATCGCAAGAACCGGTTACCAAATCGCTCGGCTCAACTTTTATAGCATCATCCACTAACGACAAGAATCCAGGTAGCGACACCTCCTGCTCCTTGCTCCCTACGCATCCCATCTCATCTCTAACCTTCAAAACATACGTACCTGATGCAGAGGCACTGAGCGAAAGCCCCAGCTTATCCGACGACACATCCTCCGCCTGAACCGGCATCCCCTGCTCACCGCGCAAACCCCACGTCATACTCTTTTGAAGCTTCTGGTCTGTCGTCCATTCCTCTTTCCAGTGAGCCGTCGTTCCGCGCTTCACGTAGAACGTCTTCGCCGATGTCAGCACCCCATCCATATTAGGTACAGGGCGAACCTTTACATCGAACTGACGCGAATTGTTATTCGTATTCTTCTCACATCCGCCTACAAAAGACACCTCTATCGCGCCTACTGCATTCGCCACCCACTTCTCACTACCAAACTGGAACCCATCTATCTCTATCGAAACCTCACCAAAACCGCTTAACCCAACTCCGTTCGATACCGTAGGAGTGCTACTCTTCTCCCATTCCCCACTTCCTGATTGCCTTTCTTTCCACACGTACGAGTACAAATCGCTCTTCCCAAACAGCTCTTCCGCGCTTTTCTCAACTACCTTTGTCCCACCGGTAAGCTGATCTTTCAGCGTTACCGTCACCTTCGAAGGTTGAACTCCACTCTTTCCACACTTCGTCTCATCCACGATGAGCGGTGCGGGCGAAGCATTCTTCAGCCACACTTTCACCTTTTTTGCTCCCGACACATCCTCAGGGCAAAGCTCTTTCGGCAACCCTTCCACCTTCTCAGCCACTACAAGATCCGGCTCATTTTCCATTATGTATATCGACCCATCACCTTCACACCCCTTTTCCCCTTCGAGCTTGAGTTGAACGTATAGTTCGCCTGTCCCTGTCACATTTACTCCGGTCATATCGGGTTCTTCAAGCGAGGTCATACCATTTCCCTTCAGAGAACCTCTAAACCACCACTTACTTGTTATATTCGTCGAAGGCGTAACGCTCGCTCCTACCACCAACGTGTTAGGATCATCGTTCTTCCGAATGTAATAGTCACCTTTCCCCTTACGCGAGGCAACCTGCGCAGCCTTACCCTTCACCGTGAACTTTGTCACTCGAGGCGTCGGATAATCCTGTATCTCGGCCGTTTGATTCGACTCATTGTTCGTTTTATTCGTTTCGTTGCACTTCACCGCATCGACAAAATCGACCCGCGCTGTGAATTTAAACTTCATGCCATCGAGCGCCGAGCGCACCACTCCTCCATCATCTGCACCCTCTCGGTAAAGCGTGACCGGTACCTCCACCTGCATCACCCCGCCGCTCTCTAAATCTTTACCTCCGTACAGTTCACCGACCTTGTATACCTTCTCAAAGGTAGCTTTCCCTGCTTCGCTCGCCAAATACTCAGCGTACACAGCCTTTTCCCACTCCTCTTTCAGCGCCTCCGTCTTTATATCCTCGCGGTTCAGGGTTAGTTTTATCTCTTCATTTTTCCCTATCGGCATAGAACCCACATTCCGGAACGCAACAACCACCTTGCTATATCCCATCTTCTCGGGATTTAAATCGCATGCGCTCCGAGGCACCGTCAAAGAGAACAATGCAATATCGTACGCCTTTTCTTCAACGGAGAACCTAACCCGCGATCGGCACAAGTTCTTATCGGCCACTTCCACAGTGTAGATACCATTGGGCTGGCGAGGCTCATTCAACGTCCCCTCTAAGGCTCCTACATCTTGAATATGATCTCGCATCCACTGCTTCTGAACATCCGTCGGAATCTCGACCAACGAATCTTCACGCGTAGCGGTTAGAGGCACATCTTCCACTTTACCACTCTGGTAGCGCCAACGCCACTTCGCGGTCTCTCCCTTCCCTTTTTTCACATACGCCAGCAACGTACCAAAGGTATTGTCAATGCTCACCTCGGCGCTCTTGCTCACCCCTTCTTCCGGACCCACCAGCTTATCCCTGTCAATCCCTACAAAATTCACCGCTTGCAGCTCCTTGAACAGGTAAACTCTCGGATCTGGATTCCCCTTCTCTGTCAACCGCACTGAAGCAATCCTTTTGCCTATCGTTGTGACCGCCCAGTCATCAATCACAACCAGCTCCAGGTTATTTATATTGAGTCTCCCTCCTTTCGCATCCCGTATCGCTTCGCTCAAATCCACATTTTTTACAAGAATCTCTATCGGCTCATTCGGGTTGTACAAACCATTAAAGGTCATCTCAGCACTCTCGTACGTTACCCTATTGAGCGAAAACTTTATCTTAAACTTCTCTTTCCGTGTTAACGGCTTGCTCCCGCTATTCTTAAGCCGAACCATCACGCTTCCATCATTATCATGGATGGAGCAGAGAGAATCCGGACTCAACAAGGGCTTTATATCGTCGAAACGCACATCCGTCTGAATATACCGCATCGAAATCTCTGACATACAACCCGAAAGATTCGTAACCTCTACCTTGTAGCAATCTTCCGCGACTCCGTATATCTGGTATTCTTTCTTCAGTTGTCCTCCGCTCAGTATAGGACTCCAAGCATCACCTCCCGACGACTTGCTATACCAAGCGTAGCTCATGCCCGCTTCCCCACCATCATCAACCGTCAGCTTAGCACTTGCCGCCGTGCTCCCAACGGGGAATACCTTCTTCACCACATACTCTCCCCCAGCTACCGCAGCAATCCCGCTCCACTGCAATTTTGGCGCTGTGGATAGCTTCAACTCACTAATCTTCACATTATTCTGAGTATTGGCATCCTGCGCAACTTTCGTCTTTTCCAAATCCTCGTAAACACCTAGATATTCAACCTTAAAGCTCGCAGCCGATGCTCCTTGCGCGGGTCGTAGTTTACTCGGTAGCTTTCCAAGGGACAGCACACGGGAATCTCCAGGATACCAATCATCGGTCAGCTCAACTGCTATATCTTCCGCATCGCTCCCATCTGCTTTCGACAATCTGAACGCCATCCACCGCTCTCTCGCATACGTTACCCACGACAGATTTGCCAACTCTACGTATAAATTGTAATCACCACGCTCATCCGCGCAAAGCGTCGAAAGACCCGTCGCTCCTCCTAGGCCGCGAACCTCTACATCCTCATTATTGATTTTAACTTCGAACACCTTCTTCCTCGCGCATCTCTCTTCATTCCCCTCCTTCAAAGATACGTAGGCTTCCAGCACACCGCTAGTAGCACCCAATTTGTATAGATATCCCTTCTTATCCGCCGGCAATTCCACGTTATTGCGTTTCCAATGGATCGAATCTATACCCGACACGCTAGGTACGTACAGCTGCCATTGACGCGTCCCATACGTATTCTCCCCCTTTACAATATCGGGCTCCACCTTGCGCATATAGGACGTCTCGTTAATATCCTGCAGGAACACCGTCAAGGGATCCGGATATAGCAATATCTCCCTGTCGTAAGGCTTCGTATTATTGCTGCCGTCAGCATCCGCACCTGCTACCGCCGTGAATTTCAGCACCCCGCCCCCGCGACGAACCCCGCGCACCTTCACTTCTCTACCCTCCCCTAGCTCTGCTGATTCGTTATACAATTCACGCCCTCCCTGGGTTACTACCAAACGCAAATTTCGGGGATTGCTAGGCGTAAAACGGTCTCTTATAGTTACCACAAACCGCAATTCATCCTTCTCGCTCTTGCAATCCACATCGGGTTGATCCGCGGGCAGCGCTATCTTCTCCACGTATACATCGCACTTCGCCTCCTTAATCATTATGGGGAGGTTCACCTCGCATTCGCTCTCTTTCACTTTGTACTGCAACGTTACCTCTTCGTCATATTTATTCACCCTAAAGGTGTTTCCCGTAACCGTTGCCGCCGTGCCGGACGTTATTGAAAAATTTTCAAACGTGTAACCCTCATAGCCATCGCCAGGCCCATTCAAAAGCTGTAAGTTCTTTCCAATGGAAGAATATAGCACATACTTTCCGTTCTCAACAACAACCTCACGCAACGGTAGCTGGCCCGGAACTTTTGCCGTAATCTCCTGCCCATATTCGTTATTGCTCACATCTTCATCTGCCAAGCCTTTTTCGCTATTCTGGGGCAGTAGGATCACACGAACCGTGCTATTCACCCCCTGCACTGCACCCCACGGCATCTGAACCTCCGTATCGAACTCTTTCTGCACCCCTTTCTCAAGTTTAGGCAGCTGTATCAATTTTACTTCACGATACGTGTCATTCCCCCTCTTCACCTCTATCGACACCGGGAGCAACAACTCTTCCTGCGCCACTTCTGGCTTCTCACTATTCTTAATCGTGATCTTTAGCGTCTCTTCATTGCCAAGAGGTTTGGCGCACCCTCCCTCAGGCGTAACGCTCACAACGCTCAGATCCGCACGCATCGGGCGTAACTCCACTCCATTAACCGCCACACCGCCAGCCCGCTCCGGGGTCCTATTGAAGAAATACATCCGGAACTGCGCCTTTACTGGTTGGCCGCCTTTCCCCTGCAAAGCCTCAGGGAGCTGCGTTTTCACTATCTTGTACCCATCGGTCGTTCCTTTCCACACCGCACCACCATCGTACCAACCTCTTTCCCAGTCGGTTGACTTCTCGAGCCGCTTCCACGTTTTATCCGTCTCCGTATGGTATTCTACGTAGACCTCAACCTGATCCCCCTCCGTCGCGTAGGCAAACACAATCTCTTTCGGTTTTTTAACCGTTGCATCCGCCGTGCTTATCGAAAATATAGGACTCAGCAGTACGGACTGTTCATACCCCAACGCCTGTTGATCCCCAGTCGTCCAGATGTAACTCCCCAGCAGCAAACCAGAACCAAAACGACCAGCTATCTTCCCCTGATTATCTCTACACTTTGATATGTTATACACCGAATTGAACAGCCAGGTAGACTTATACCCTTCCTTGTACGGCTCGCCATACCAGTGTCTCATCGGCTCCCCGAATTGCTCCGGGTAAAACTTCTCATCGTTCACCTCAATCGTGGGGAATGAGTAGGTCGATACCTGCGCCACATTATTGCCTTGATCCTCATCACCGCTCAGCGTGAGACGAACCTCAACATGGTGCGTATTATCTTTCTTGGCATCGGCATACAGCTGCGCAAAACCTCCCGTCGGCTTTATCTCAACCTCTTTACTCCCTCCCGACTGCAACGTCGCACCAAGGCTTTGGCCCCCTAACGCCTTCTGACCATCTATATACACATCGTACGTGACATTCGACTGCGGATTCTTTCCGTAATTATGCACGGTAAATCTTATCCCTCGATCCTGGCCGTTGTTCCAGCTTTCGCTGACGCTTAAACCGCTCACCCCGACATCATCCTGCACCTCATCTCCTAACAGCTGAATATCATCAAGTATAAAACCTGTGTAGCTCTCATAGTTACCCGCGTAAAACGCACGCAAACGCAGCTTGAACTTCCGCCCATCTGCCTTGTCAAGACGCAGCGAAAGGGGCTGCCACCCCTGCCAATCGGACGAGGTGAGGTCGTAATGCGAAAATTCCACCCACGTAGTCTCCCCCTCATACTGTCCATCCACGCAGAACACCATCCCATACGGAGTGTTGAACGATTTCTGGAACATAAGATTCACATCTTTTAGGGTAGACGCATCGAGTAGCTGGCCTTGATTCATCTCAATCCAAACCCCTGGCTTACCCGCCTCATCAGCTAGAATCATTCTTGAGAACTGACGCGCCCTAAGAACATCTCCTCCATTCAATAGCTCTCCTGTGGCCAGCACCTTCGTTCCGGAATATGCTGAATTAACCTGCGCCTCGTTGCGCGTCTTCCCCGCAGCCGTATATGCCGCCGCATTCGGCGACGGATTACCCACTGCCCACAGCTGGGACGGTACTCCCGTAGGCAATTTCCATTTCCCCATACCCGCCTCAAAATCATCTGAAAAGAGGCTCTTGTAAACTATTGATCGCTGCTCCACAGGAGTTGCGTAGGAATTCCCTTCCGTCGGGAAGAAATGCTTATCATTCCCGCCCAACGTCGCATCGGGTTCATTCGCACCATACGCTACAAACTTGCACGACTGCTCATCAACATTGACCCAAATTTTCGACTTGAAGGGCACGCTTTCCTGATCAACCACATCGGCAACTATCCACACGCTGTACACGTTCCCCCCATCCATACACAACGCTGAATGATCTTTCACCGTTAATGCAGACACCTTGTAGGATGCCTCTCCCGCATCGGGAACTGTCACAATATCAGCCGCATACTTTGCCGAGGAGAAAACGCTGCCCTGCCCAACATATAATGCTATATTAGTAAGGGCAGTCACTAGCTTTCTACCATTCTTATCCGTCGCGTACAACTTAGTCGCATGCCCCTGGTTGCACAGATCCTCCAGCTTGAGCTTCCCTCCGCCAGGACCCACGGCCACCTCTATGCGCATCAAAGGCACTTTCTTAGCACCTCTTGCCACCAGCGGGGACTGAGGATATAGATCGAACGCCCGCACCTCAGCCCGCGCCGCCTCCATATTAACCACGTAAACCTCGTCTATCGAGGTCCCATAGCCGTTGTTCTGAATCGAGTAGAAGCCCAGCTGCACGTCTTTTTTGCGCAAATCCTTGGGCAAACGCACAGACACCTGCGTCCAATTCTCTACATTTAGCAATTCCGGAGCACCAGGAATCGCCTTCCATTGACCACCGCTTCCCACTCGGTACTGCAAACGCAAACGGCAGAAACCATTCGACTCCTTAGGGGAGGCGTAGTAAAAAATTAAACGCGGGTCTCCATTCTCCACGCTCGTCAAATCCATCGTCGGCGTCACCAACCGCTGTTCCGCTCCAGAGGTCTTCCCATAGCAAACGATATTCTGTTTACCATCATACGAATTGAATGGCATACGGAACGCATCCTTTCGCGGCTGACCTCCGCCCGGTTCAAGTTTCCAATATGAAAAGGCCCCTGAGTTATTGGGCTTTACGCTCTCCTGACGCCAGCCCGCTGGCACCACGCCCCACTCCGTGACAACGCCGCTCGACTTGTCTTTCTCAAAATTCTCGTAGTATAGCAACGACATCCCAGGATTCTTGCCCCCGCGCATATCTCGCGGATTCTGCGCATTGTTATCCCGGGAATAATCTGGCGGGAGTACCCATTGTGACCACGCCTCACCGCCTAGCAATATCAATGACACCGCTAGTAGCACCTTCACCAACTTTCGCACCGCACTCATATGACCTGTCTTTTAACCTCTTAGAAAGAAATAAACACTCCATCCTCCCACCACGCACCAATCCCCCTCCCCTATGTTCAACGAAATACCACCGCTGCTTGTTACAGATTCGGCAAAGAAACCGCACCAAGGCGCACCTTTCACCTAAGGCGTATTTCCTCGCGCAAAAAAAATTACTCTTCCTGCACTTCCCCTGCCAACTTCTTTGAAATCTCCCACAGCGCAACCGCCGCGGCAGTCGCCACGTTGAGCGAATGCTTTTTACCCCTTTGCGGAATCTCCACGCAGACATCGCTCTGCTGCAGCAGGGCATCGCTCACCCCATCCACCTCGTTTCCAACCACTAGCACTACGCCACATTTTTTCGGGCTATACGCATCCACGCGCATACTCCCTCGCACCTGCTCCAGCGCAACCACCTCATAGCCTCGTCCCGCGTACTCCACAACTGCTTCTGCACCACACGTAAAGTAGCGCCAAGACACCATCTCCTCTGCCCCTAGGGCGGTGCGATGGATATCTCGATGGGGTGGAATCCCGGTAATCCCGCATAGAGCTACCTCCGCAACCCCCATACAATCCGCTAAACGAAACAATGCTCCCACATTCTGTAAGCTTCGCACATCTTCAACCAACAAAACCAATGGAAAACGTTCTTTGCTTTGACCCAGCTCCATTACGCCCTTCCGCACACGCACCCCCATCCCTTTTCGCTCCGCTTAAATTCTCTAAGAATCGAAAAAAATACCCTGCTGAATACAACTCCACCCATCCATAGCGAATGGGTGGAAAAAGAAAACCAGGAAACCGCAGCTTCCGCAAAACTACTATAATACTAGACCAACCGGAACTACCCCTTCTTCACCTGATTCCGCATCCCCGCGCGCGAAGGGGAGAAGCGGGATTCCTTTCCGTGCAGTAACCGTCCGATATTCGCCCTATGCGTCACTATAATCATCACTACTAGCACTATCGAAACCGCTGTTAGCCAAGGATTACGCTCACCATATACGAAGTACAAGAAAAAGGGAAAGGACAATGCCGCCAGCATCGATCCCAACGAAACGTAGCGGGTCACCAGTAAAACCAATGCAAATACACCAAGCGCCGAAAGTGTGGCCAACGGATGCAGACCAAGCACCACGCCACAAAGCGTGGCCACTCCTTTTCCCCCACGAAACCCCGCAAAGATAGGGAACACATGGCCTAAAAATGCGCACACTCCGCCTAGCAACTGTATGGGCACGCCCCAGCTCCCATCCAGCGCTCCTTGCGCAATCAGCAACCCACCCACTTGCCACGCAACCAGCACAGACAGCAATCCCTTGAGCACATCAAGCGTAAAAACCAGCAATCCCGGCAATATGCCCAAAACCCGTATCGTATTCGTCGCGCCGGCATTGCCACTGCCATACCCACGTACATCTATATCATAAAACCAACGCCCTATCCATACTGACCAAGGCATACTACCCAACAAATAGCCTACGAGCGCCACGCCAACAATTGCTAATGCTATCATCATATCCCTATCGTTTTTCTTTTCGCAAAGATAGCAATATTCCGATTCTCCCCCTAAAATAAACTCCCTACCTGATAGACTAGCAAGGAAAGGAGGTATGCAAGGGAGGTGCTGTAGCACACGGCAAAAGCTGCCCATCTCCACCCGCCAGACTCCTTCTTGATGGCCGCTACCGCGGCAATGCAAGGAACGTATAGCAGGACGAAAACCAGCATCGTCAACGCCACAAGTGGTGTGAAGAGTAAATCGCCAGCACGCGGTCCTGCCTCAACGCGCACCGTGCGGATCCTATCGCGCAGCAGCACGCTCTCCTCATCCACATCCGCACCAGTTTGCAACAAGGCTCCCAGAGTGCTGACCACTACCTCCTTAGCAGCAAATCCAGACAGCAAGCTCACCCCTATACGCCAATCAAATCCCAAAGGCTCTATCACTGGTTCTATCGCACGCCCCACACGCCCCAGCATCGAATTACGTTGCTGCAATGTCATCCGCTCGTTAGCAACAACCGCCAACTCCTGCTTCAACGAATCACGTTGCTCCTGCATTGTGAGCGTATCCTCATCGGTCGACCCGTTTCCTCCCGCGTAGAGGGCCAATCGATTTTCAAGCTGTTCCGTGCGCTGTTCAAATTCTTCATCACGAGGCGTCGTAGCCGGGAAATAGCTAAAAAACCAGATGATGACGGAGGCTAGCAGAATCACAGAACCCATCTTCCGTAAATATTGGGAAGCCTTGCGCCACATATGCAGCAAGGTCGACCGAAGCGTCGGAACTCGGTAGGGCGGCATCTCCATAACAAAGGGGGTATCATCCCCACGGAGTAACGTCTTTCGAAAAATCCACGCTGTTAACATTGCAACAGCAATGCCCAATAGGTAAATCCCGAACAGCAATGCCCCATGATGCGATGGGAAGAGCGAATATATCAGAAGAACGTAAACCGGGAGCCGCGCGCTGCAAGACATAAAGGGATTCACCAGCATCGTGGTCAAACGTACCTTCCGATCCGCTATCGCGCGCGTCGCCATTATCGCGGGCACGTTACACCCGAAACCCATGACCAGCGGAATGAACGAATGCCCATGCAGCCCAACCCCGCGCATCACCCTATCTATGAGGAACACCGCGCGCGCCATGTACCCGGTATCCTCCAGCATAGCAATGCAAAAAAATAGAATCATGATGTGCGGTAAGAACACGATCACATTGCCCACCCCTCCTATTACGGCACCCTCTATTAAATCGCGCAGGGGCCCGGCGGGGAAATACGTCTCTACCAGGCCGCCGATCCACCCCACTAGGCTCTCAATCCACTGCAGCGGGTACTCTCCCACCGTAAACGTGAGCCAAAATATCAAAAAGATCAACCCGAAAAATATAGGAAGCCCCAACCAACGGTTAGTTAGAACGCTATCAATTTTATGCTGTAAAGACTTCTGCTCCTTACGTAACCTCCGCGTATACGCACGCTGCACTACCCTGGCAATAAAAGCGTAACGCGCATCCGTAACGTAGGTCTCACTATCTTCGCCCGTTTGTTTTTCTAACGCTTGTATTGCATCTCCTATCGCAGCTCGCGATGTCGCATCAAGGGAAGCCGTCTGGATACGCTGCGTTATCTCCTGGTCCTTTTCAATTAGTTTTAGCGCGACATGGCGCGTCTCCTGCACGCTCCAACGCTCAACTTCCGCCAGGGGCGACAACGCCTTCTGCACAGTCGCAACGCTTGACACCACCGTCTCGCCATACTCGCTAACAACATCAACGCTACCTCCTGTCCCTCGCTCATAGAGTCCTACAACGCTGTCTAGCAAATTCCTTATGCCTAACCCGGTACGGCCCACTGTCGGAGTAGAGACTACTCCAAGCATCTCTCCCAGCACCAAACGGTTAATCCGCCCTCCTTGGGATTGGAATTCATCGTACATATTTAGCGCAATCGCAACTCGCGCCCCCATCTCACGCAATTGCAACGTGAGGTACAGACTCCGATCCAGGTTGGTGGTATCAACTACGTTTATCACCACATCAGGCGCCTCCTTCGTAATGAATTCACGCACGTAACGCTCTTCCGGTGAATACGCGGTGAGACTATACGTCCCCGGCAAATCTGTTATAGCAATCGTGTACTCCCCATGGGTGAAATGGGCCGTCTTAGACTCTATCGTCACCCCGCTATAATTGCCTGTATGCTCCTTTGCCCCCGCGGCGAAGTTAAATAGCGACGTTTTCCCGCTATTGGGATTTCCAACTAGAGCCACACGAATAACGCGGGACGGTTTCTGCAACGCTTTACCTTCCTGCGGCGCACTTTCTTTGAAAGCATCCTCGGCGGATCCCGCGGTGCCCTCATCATCTTCCAACGTCCGTGCGGACGATTCGTTCTTCGCGGCAAGCGGTTCGACATCAATAAGTCGGAGCTCATCTTCACGCAGCGTAACGCAGTACCCCATCACGGTGAGCAGGCAGGGATCTCCCAAAGGGGCGCGCCCTCGCATCGTAACCTCTTGTCCCTGCACGAACCCCATTTCTAGGATTCGTTTCCTAAAAGCTCCCGTTCCATGCACCCGCAAAATACGGGCGCTTTCGCCCTTGCGTAACTCGTTTAACTGCATTACACTTCCTTTCTTTTTGCTACTCCACCCACATGCCCCCACCCCAGTGCAAAAGTAGAGACTCTCGCCCGCGCTTACAATCCTCATTTTTTATGGTTATAGCTAAAAAGGAATGCGCAGCCCTAAAGTATGCGTTGGCTACCTGCATCTCGCCGTTCGCGACTACTCCGCGCAATAGCGGAACGAAACGGCAGGGTAGGAAAGAGGTTTATTACGCAAGCAGGCCGCAACCTCTACGAGCGTAATGCAAGTAGATTCCTTTCTCTTACCTCTAATCTCCGCTTCCCATGGTACGCATTCGCGCTGCTCGGGAAAAAAGACTTTTTACGCTAAACGGCATCGCCAGCCCCACGCGCATCTTTCATCTCTTTAGCCCCCTCCGCCTGACTTCTCCGTTCGTGAGGCACGCCGCGTTATGGGAGCATCAACCCACCTGGGCGAAAAGCACCACACCCCTGGAGGACAAGACGCAACGCTCGATGCACACACCTCAACCTTTCAGACAGCCCTCAAAAAACTCTCTTTTATGCCCTCCAATGCGCTGATACCAACCCGCTCCATCACCCTATGCGTTCTATCCGAAACCGCCCCGACCTTTAGCAAAACATGGCCCTGTCCCCTACTGCGCCATATCTTCCTGGCCCGAACGCTGCATGGCATGCTGCTCGAGGGTGTTGATCATCTCTTTAACCAACGCTTTGGCCTCTCGTCCCTCTACGCGCTGCAAGCGCTTCTTGAGCACCGCTATCCCCTCCCGCAATTTTTTTAATGGGCTTCGCTCTAACGCCAGCTCCACGCTAGTCACCGCCTCCACCTGCACTTGTAAGTCGCTATGGGACACCAGCTCAAGCAGCTCATCGAGGATAGGAGAAAAATCCATGCTATTCATCCAGCAGATTGACACCAGCAACGGCAAGTGCGGCCCTTCATCCCCCGCCCGTAAAGCTTCACCCATAGCCGCCACCAAGGCGCGCGACCGCACGTCTGACAGAAGCTCCACTACCTCACGACGCACCTGGCTGTCGGTCTCTGCCTGCGTTACCATCTTCAGCAACTCGGGCAGCAGAGTGGCATCCTCGCCGTCACGCAACTCATAAAGTACCTCTAGCTGCCGCATCGCATCCCCGCTACGCAGCGCTACCAAGCGGGGCGATAATTCCACGTCCATCCGTTTATCCTCTATTAATGCCAATCCTCACGCCTCGCAAAGGTAGCAATTGTACCTTTAACGCCACTGCAATCACACCCCATGCCCCATAAATACGTCAAACAATGGGCAGCGCAGCTGCTCCTCTTCATCGGGAGGGAAACGTCCGAAAAACATCGGCACCTCGCCGCCCGAAAAGACCATTGCCGCAAACAATAACCACTTCCAACAGCGAACCCATAAAAAAGAAGGTGGCTGTGAAAGTAGATACCTTCACAGCCACCCTCCGTACCTCGGTTCGTAAACCTCCCAACCGCTAAATTTGCATAATGCCTGCAATGATGATAATCACAATAAACACCGGTGCTACGAAACGGACCAACCCTTCTATAATAACGAACAAACCCCGGTTGCGCGTCCCATTATTCGTAAGCTCAGCCCGAAACCCTTGATGCCCATGGAACCACCCCGCAAAAAGGGTAATGAGCAGCGCCCCCACCGGAAGCATTATATTCGAAGCGAAGAAATCAAAGAAATCCAGCAGGTTTCGCCCAAGAATCTTCCAATTCCCTAAAACCCCTTCAGAAAGGGTAATCGGAATGCCAAGCACCATAATTAGCGTGGCGCTCAACGCTGAAGCCTTGATACGCGTCATCTTAAAACGCTCATGCACGTACGCCACAACCGCCTCGAAAAGAGAAATCGTAGAGGTAAGAGCCGCTATTACCAGTAGCAGGAAAAAGAGGAACGCAAAAACGTTGCCTAGAAACATACCCTGGAAGATCCTGGGAAGCGTCACAAACACTAAGCTAGGTCCCTGGTTGGGCTTTATCCCAAAGGCAAAGGCTGACCCAAAAACCATAATCCCCGACAAAACCGCGATTACAGTATCCGCCACCGCAACATGGCACGCCGCCGTGAGCAGATTATCCCGCTTTTTTATGTACGAACCGTAGGTTATCATAACGCCCATGCCGAGAGAAAGCGAAAAAAATGCTTGCCCCATGGCGTTGAGGAATGTCTGGCCATTAACCTTAGAGAAATCCGGCTCCACCAAAAAACGCACTCCCCCCATTCCCCCTTCCAACGTCACCGCACGCACGCACATGACTATAATGAGTACCAGTAAGACAGGCATGAGGATCTTCGAGGCCTTCTCTATCCCCTTCGAAACGCCAAAAACAACGATTGACGCCGTGAGCAGCATGAAAATAATCTGAAGCAGCACGGGGCGCCCCGGTTCGGAAATGAAATTCTCAAAATATCCCGGCTCATTCAGCGGGCTAGTGGGACTACCTATCGAAAAGGAATTCACCACGTACTCCAACGTCCAACCCGCAATGGTTGTATAGTAGGAAAGAATGACAAACGAGGACAGAATTCCAAGCAACCCCACGAAATGCCACCGCGTGCCCGGCGCTATGTTCTTAAACGAGGTGGAGGCGTTGGCCTGCCCATGTCGACCTATCGAAAACTCTGCCACCGCTATAGGTATGCCCAGCAGCAGGATAAATCCAATGTATATAATCAGGAAGGCGCTCCCCCCTCCTTCCCCGGCAATGTAGGGAAACCGCCACACGTTGCCCAAACCAACGGCAGAACCCGCTGCAGCAGCGATAACACCGAATTTTGAAGAGAACGAATCCCTTGCGACAGAAGTGTTTTTTGATGTGCCCATATTTTCTTGTGTATTGATTTACCTCACTATCTATTTGCTAATTCTGCCTTGCAATTTAACACAAATTTTCAACTCTTTGCAAATATTTAATGGTGTCCTTGCAAAATAAAATCAGAATCTCCATTCCACCAAGACTCCCTTTCAAACAACGCAACATAATTCAACCGCGCATCGTAGCACGGAATGGGTCTGCGGTTACCCTCACCCAAGGGCAATGCGCAGATGTAAAAAACATAAATGGGGAGAATGCAATACCAACTACGAATCTCTGATCCAAAGGCCAAGGGCGTAAGCGCTGACATCCTGGTCGACGCAAATATGGACTTCCTGAGCCTCCATTTTTACCTAGAAAGCGTGTTGGCTCTTGAAGCCGGCGGCGTGGCAAGCTTCTTCGTGGTGGACAAAGAGGGGCAACAATGCGTCGAACTAACGATGTTTGAAAACGACGACGACAGCCAGGCGCAACGTCCCATGGAGGGCACTCCGCTGCGAGAATTTGTGGATGATGAAATCCTATGCTTTGAATATGCCTTCGGCACATTCCTTGACAACACCGTGCATCTCGAGGTTACGCACATCTACAAGGAACCTAGAAGCATTAACGTCCCCACATGCATCGCGAAGAAAGGAAAATTCCAATTCGATGAAGTCGATCCGCTCCTCCGCAATCTTGATGACATCGACGAGTTAATGAATGCATACAACGGTGATGATGGCGCACCCCTCGAGGAGTGAATACGCAGGCAAGCCCCTCCTCATCGTGGTCCTAGGCCCCACAGCAGTTGGAAAAACAGCCGTGGCCATACAGCTCGCCCAACGCTTCGGTTGCGACATCGTATCAGCCGATTCACGCCAGGTGTTCCGCCAGCTTAATGTCGGGGTAGCAAGGCCTAGCGACGAAGAGCTGCACGCGGTAAAACACCACCTCGTGGCGCACCGTAACGTGTGGGAACGCTACTCATGCGGGCAGTATGCCGAGGAGGCAAAAGCGGTGTTAGCGCGGCTTTTCACGTCAAAACGTACTGCGATTCTTACGGGCGGATCCATGCTGTACATTAGCGCCCTATGCAACGGGATTGAAGATTTCCCAACCCCCGACCCAGCGCTACGCGCACGGCTAACGGAACAGCTCCGCCACGATGGGGTGGCCGCGCTCGCAACGCAGATCGCAACGCTCGATCCCAAGGGATTCGACTCGTTAGACACGCGCAACGGCGCGAGGGTCCTACGCGCGCTGGAAATCACGATACAAACCGGACGCCCCTACAGCGAATGGCTATCCCACACCACCCCCATCCTGCCGTTTAATGTTCTGAAGATAGGCCTCATCCTCCCCATGGACTCGCTCGAACAACGCATTAGCACCCGCGTGGACGACATGATATCAAGAGGGCTAGAGGCGGAAGCCAGACAGATGATACCATATAGAGATTGCCCCTCGCTGCGCACGGTGGGGTACCGCGAGCTATTCGATTACTTCGACGGCCGTTGCTCCCGTCAACAGGCCATTGCTTGCATTAAAACCAACACCCGACGCTACGCCAAACGGCAGATGACGTGGTGGAAACGAGAAACCGATATCGAGTGGTTCTCCCCTCGCAATGTAGATGCAATACTAGAATTCATCCGCAGCTACAGCGCCACAGAACTCGAACTCCCCCCAAGAGCGCGCCCCTAGCGGCAAACAAACAGTAAAATAAACCAAACGTATGGCGACATTCAGCGTGGTCATTCCTCTGTACAACAGGCCCAAAGAAATCGACGAGCTGCTGGCAACCCTCGCAGCGCAGAGCTACAAACATTTCGATGTGGTGGTCATCGAGGACGGCTCCTACCTTCGCGGCGAGCAGGAATGCCACCGATGGGCACAGCATCTGCAACTCCGCTACGAATATACCCCCAATCAAGGCCCCGCGAAAGCTAGAAATCTTGGAGTATCGCTATGCACCGGCGAATACATCCTATTCTTTGATTCCGATTGCCTTATCCCACCGCGCTACATGGAGATGGCGAATCGATTCATCGCGGCTACGCCCAACTGCGCGCTATGGGGAGGGCCTGATGCCGCCCACCCCTCATTCTCCCCGGTCCAAAAGGCTATAAGCTACGCGATGACCTCTCCCTTTAGCACGGGCGGGATCCGAGGCGGCTCAGAAACGGTAGATAAATTTTATCCCCGCACTTTCAATATGGGGGTGCGCCGGGACGCGTTTAACGCCATCGGAGGATTCTCCAATATGCGTTACGGCGAGGACGTGGACTTTAGCATGCGCATCGTTGAAGCCGGCTACCATTCACAGCTCTGCCGCGAACTATTCGTATTCCATAAACGCCGAACATCACTACGCCAATTCTTCACGCAGGTGCAGCACTCCGGGCGCGCGCGCGTAGCCCTCTCCCGGAAGCACAAAGGCACGCTACGCCCCGTGCACGTCCTCCCCACCATCGGGGTAGTGCTAGCCGCCTTTGCCCTTACGACGCTATGGCGCACCTTCAGCCTAGCGATGGCTATGGCCACAACGCTCTACTGCCTAATCGTGCTAATTCACGCCACCGCCACCCTCAAAAGCTTCCGCCTCGGATGGCTCGCCATGATGGCGTGCTGCGTGCAGCTGGTGGGCTACGGCACCGGTTTTCTGAAAGGACTATTCTGCCATTAACTCACCATCTCCTGGACCAGTAGACCGAGAATCTCCGGCATGGTTTGCCCCATCGCGCGCACCTGCTTAGGCACAATGCTCTCCGCGGTCATGCCCGGCACCGTATTAATCTCTAGGAAGTAGGGAGTATCGCCGCTTATGATATAATCTATCCGCGCAATCCCTCGGCAATTCAACCGCCGATAGATAGCCCGCGAATAGTTTGAGATTTTTAGGGCCACTTCCGTCGGGATGCGCGCGGGCGTAATCTCCTGGGTCGAACCATCATACTTCGAAACGTAGTCAAAAAATTCCGAAGGGCTCACCAGCTCCGTAATAGGAAAAACTATAATGTTATCGTGCAACGATACGAGACCGCACGACACCTCTACCCCGCTAATCGCCTGCTCCACGAGCACATCATCGCCCAGCGAGAATGCCGTTTTTAGCCCCGCCACTAACCCCGCTCGATCCTTCGCCTTGCTCACCCCCACGCTGCTCCCATTCGCATTCGGCTTAACGAACATCGGGTAATCTAAACGCCGCTCCAGGGAATACACATCGGCATCCGCCCGACGCGCAATCTGCACATGGCGCGCAGTGGGAACCAGATCCCCCACGTAGAGCTTACAGGCGCTTTTGTTGAACGAAATCGCTTCCGTGAAGGTATCGCCCGTTGAGTAGGGGATATGCTTAAGATCCAGGTACCCCTGGATAAGCCCATTCTCTCCGGGAGTCCCATGGATGGCTAGAAGCGCAGCATCAAACTTCACCTCTTGAGCATTGACCGATATCGCGAAACGATTCAAATCGACCGGGATCTCCTTACCCTCCACGTTTGCCACCCATTCGTGCTCACGTACATCGATGAGCCACGGTTTGAAAGCCGTAAGCTGAAGCCACCTATACATCTCCTCGGCGCTGCTCAGCGCCACGCTCCGCTCCGCGGAGTATCCCCCTCCAAGAATAGCAACATTAATCGCGCGATCCATCGTTTCGCATGTGTTTATACCGAGCCGCGAAGATAGCCAAATGGATGCGAATGGAAACCCCCGCGGCACGTGCCATCCTAACGGCTCAAATACTCGTGGATGCCCCGCGCTGCCTTCCGCCCGGCGCCCATCGCCAGAATCACCGTGGCCGCGCCCGACACCGCATCGCCTCCCGCAAAAACACCCGGGCGACTCGTCGCCCCGCTAGCCTCCTGCGCAACTATCCCCCCCTTTTTCCCAATTTCTAGGTTCGGGGTCGTACGCCCTATAAGGGGGTTTGGAGACGTGCCCAACGACATCACCACCACGTCGCAATCAATAGTAAAGTCAGACCCCTTAACCTCCACAGGGCTACGCCGCCCGCTCGCATCCGGTTCTCCCAACTCCATACGCACTGCACGAATACCCGACACCCAGCCTTCCGCCGTGCCGAGAATCTCCACGGGATTCGTAAGCAGATTGAAGTTAATCCCCTCCTCCTTAGCATGGTGCACCTCTTCCCGACGCGCGGGGAGCTCGGCCTCCGAACGGCGGTACACAAGATACACATCGGCCCCAAGACGCTTCGCCGTGCGCGCCGCATCCATGGCCACGTTACCCCCGCCCACCACCACCACCCGCTTACCCACGTACACCGGGGTGTCGGATTCCGCATCGAACGCCCGCATGAGGTTCGTGCGCGTAAGCAACTCATTGGCCGACACCACGCCGTTGAGATTCTCTCCGGGGATATCCATAAACTTCGGAAGCCCGGCGCCCGAACCTATGAAAACCGCATCGTAACCCTCTTTATCCATCAAGCTATCTATGGTTATGGTACGCCCCACCACCACATCGGTTTCAATCTCTACGCCCAGGCGCTTCACGTTCTCAATCTCCGGCGCTACCACCCCAGTTTTGGGTAAACGGAACTCCGGGATGCCATACTCAAGCACGCCCCCCGGCTCATGCAACGCCTCAAAGATCTTCACCTTGTAACCCCAGCGGGCCAAATCGCTCGCGCAGGCCAACCCCGCCGGCCCAGAACCAATAATCGCTACACGCTTACCATTCGCCGGCGCTACTTCGGTATTGAAATAATCTTCTCGCCGCGCGTTGTCCGCCACAAAACGCTCTAGCTTCCCAATCGCCACGGGCTCCCCCTTCACTCCCCGAATGCAGGCTCCCTCGCACTGAGTCTCCTGCGGACATACGCGCCCGCACACCGCCGGCAAACTGCTGTCCTGCCATATCACATCCGCCGCGGCGAGCAAATTGCCATCTTCAACCGCATGTATAAACTGGGGTATCTTAATGTTTACCGGGCACGCCTCCACGCAGCGAGGCCGCTTGCATTGCAGGCAGCGCGATGCTTCCAGCCGAGCCTCTTGAAGATTATAACCGTAGCAAACCTCCCGGAAATTGGTCGCCCGCACCTGTGGATCCTGCTCTCGCACCGGCACGCGCTCTATCTTATTCGCTGGCATCTCTCTCTACCTCTTTTTAACCTAATTTGCACTCCGCATTGTACGCATCCAAATGCGCTTTCTCAATCGTTTTGTACATGCCCTGTCGACGCATCGCCTCCGCAAAATCAACCGCATGCGCATCGAATTCTGGCCCCTCAACGCAAGTAAAACGCGTTTTGCCGCCTACCGTCACCCGACAAGCCCCGCACATCCCCGTGCCATCCACCATTAGCGTGTTGAGACTCGCCACCGTGGGAATACCCAACTCCTTAGTCACCAGAGCCACAAACTTCATCATAATCATCGGCCCTATCGTCACGCAATGGTTGTACTCTTTACCCCGATTCACCACTAAATCCTTAAGGCAATCCGTCACCATGCCATGGAAACCATCGCTCCCATCGTCTGTCGCTTGATAGTAGTTCGCGCTGTATTCCTCAAGACCTTCACGCATAATCTCTATCGCCTTGGTCTTTGCGCCTATGATTACGTCCGGCTTAAAACCCCGCTTCGCCAAATACTTCACCTGTGGATAAACGGGCGCCGCGCCGACCCCTCCCCCGACAAATATCACCCTTTTCTTCGCCAGCTCCGCATCGGAGAGCCCTACAAGATCGGAAGGGCAGCCAAGCGGACCAACAAAATCCATCACAGAGTCCCCTTCCTGCAGCGCGCAGAGCTTCCTCGTGCTCACGCCTATGGTTTGCGTCACGATGCTCACTGTGCCGAGTTCCTCATCGTAATCCGCAATCGTTAATGGAATCCTCTCGCCCCTATCGTCTACACGCACAATAACAAACTGTCCCGGCTGGGCCGATTCGGCCACACGCCGCGCCGCAAGATCCATCCGCACTATGTTCGGCGCGAGATCTATTCTGCGTACTATCTTAAACATACTCCTAGGCTTTGGTTGTTTCCCCCTCACCCCTCACCGCATCGCCACGCAAAGTTAGCGCATTGAACGGAAAGTGAACTCCTGTTAAGAGTCATTACAACGAAAACATACAGATTCTAAGTTACCCAGCCACCCGAGAGCGCATCTCACCCATGCCGACGCGCGCAGCAACCCACTGCCACTCCGCGAAATCGGCGCCTCTATCCTCGGCGGTCTGCCCCTCCGCGCAAATCCCCATCGACTATCAAACCGTAGAACCTTTCATAGTTCCTTTCCGCATCGAAACGCTTCTCAAATACCCCCCTCGCGCATCTGGCATACGTCGCGTAGTCCGTTCGCACCCTATTGACCGCATCGATAAATTCATCCTGTCCCGGCTCCGCTCCGAGCAACTCTCCCGCCCCTTCCACCACCGCCTCGGAGGTGCCACCCACATTGGTGGCCACCGCAGGAAATCCTGCCGAAAGCGCTTCCATAATAGACACGGGCAAACCCTCACTCTCGCTAGTATTCAAGAATATAGCCCCTCCTAAATTTTCGTAAGCACAAAGTACCTCCGCATTCGTCATCTCCCCGCGCCAATCCACGAGCAGATTGGAATGCTCGCCCTGCTCCAGCAAGGCCATCGCCTGTACGCTGGAAAGCAGCTCTCCCCCACCAAAATGCACCCATGCAACCCGCACCCCCCCATTGGCCCTAGCGAACGCCGCGATTAGACGTAGCATCAAATCTAACCGTTTGACCGCTCTCACACTCGAACAGCTCACGAAGAGCACCCGCTCTCTCTCAACGTTAATGGGGCAGGGCCGCACGAGGCCATACACCCCCAGGTAAGAAACACGCACCTTCGTGCGCAACGCTCCGCGCTCGGCCAGCAACGCCGAGGCTCCCGCGTAAGAAACAGGAAAAACAGCATCGACCCAACGCCACGTGAAGCCCCGCAGCGGGATCCCCCCCGCCCCATCCCGAATATCATACCCATGCGCTCGGCTCACGCAACGCCAACGCCCACCGCGCAGATGCCGCGACCTCGCCAGCGCCACCCCCAATGCTCCGTACGACATCCAGTAGGAGTACAACACCCCCTCCGCCCGCCTGCGCATCTCCGCCCCGGCGTAATTCGCCACAAGCTCACCGGCCACGTAGCGGCTAAACCACGTTCGCGACAACTTAGACCCACGCGCCACGCATCGTAGCGTTTCGCCCCAGAAATGCCAGAAAGCACCGCGAAGCGGCAGGCATCCCAGCGCAAGCGCGCCGCGCCAACCCCTCACCCCGCGAATCAACGGCTCTGCCACCTCTACGCCGCGCGGAACGGCACGGCAATGCCCCCCGCCCTTTAACGGCACCACCACCACCGCATCTTCCCCTCGATGCGTCGCGAGGTATTCTACCTCATTGGCAACAAAGGCCTCTTCACTCCTACCGTAAGGATAGCGATCCGTAAATATCACTATTCGCATCGCCCATGCGAATGTACCACTAAACCCAGCTCCTCGAGCTGAATCGGGCTAATGCCCGAGGGGCTATCAATCATAACGTCGCGCCCAGCGTTATTCTTTGGGAAGGCAATGTAATCGCGTATCGAATCGCTCCCCCCAAAGAGAGAGCAAAGCCGATCAAAACCGAAAGCAATACCTCCATGCGGCGGCGCGCCGTAGCGGAATGCATTCATCAGAAAACCGAATTGCTCCTCCGCCGCCTCGGGCGTAAAACCTAAAACGCTAAACATGCGCTGCTGCACCGCGCGATCGTGGATTCTGATGGATCCCCCCCCCACCTCGGTGCCATTCACCACAAAATCGTACGCATCGGCATGCATAGCCCCAGGGTCGCGCTCAAAAAGTTCCTCATCGGTCGGCTTGGGCGCCGTGAAGGGATGGTGCATAGCGTAGAACCTTTTATCCTCCTCGCTCCACTCAAAAAGAGGGAAATCAACCACCCAAAGGGGTTTAAACTCCATCGGGTTAAGCCACCCCTCGCGCCTCGCCACCTCCAGCCGGAGCGTACCCAAAGCGCGCCTCGTGGCTGCCCTCTCGCCGGTCATCATCAGCACGAGGTCGCCCTCCTGCGCCCCCAGCACCCCGCACAGCCGCCTCTGCTCATCTTGCGACAAAAACTTATCTGCCGAAGACTTGAATACATCGTTCTCCAGGCAACGGATGTAGAGCAACCCTTGCGCACCGATTTGCGGGCGCTTCACGTAGTCCACCAACGAATCGAGCTGCTTACGCGTATAGACAGCCATACCCGGCACGCAGATCGCGCCCACGTACGCCGCCCCATCGATCACATGGAAGCCGGTGGCACGCGCGGAATCGGTCAGATCGTGGATTTCCATCCCCACGCGTAGGTCCGGCTTGTCGCTCCCGTAGCGAGACATCGCCTCTTCGTATTCCATCCTTGGAATCCCATCGAACTCCACCCCTAGCACCTCCCTAAAAAGATGGCGCATCATGCCCTCAAATAGCTCCAACACATCGTTGCGCTCAACGAAAGACATCTCACAGTCAATCTGCGTGAACTCCGGCTGCCTATCCGCGCGTAAGTCCTCATCGCGAAAGCAGCGCACAATTTGGTAGTAGCGATCTATACCCGCCACCATCAGCAGCTGCTTAAACGTCTGCGGCGATTGCGGTAAGGCGTAGAATTCCCCCTGATGAACGCGGGAAGGCACCACGAAATCGCGCGCCCCTTCAGGCGTAGACTTGATAAGGAAGGGGGTTTCAATCTCAAGGAAATCCTTACCATTCAGGTACTGGCGCACAGCCTGGGCGAGGCGATGGCGCAGCTCAAGCGCCTTTCGCACCGGCTCCCGCCGAATGTCAAGGTAACGGTAGCGCATACGCAGCTCGTTGCCCCCGTCGGTCTCCGCCTCAATGGTAAATGGGGGCGTTTCGCTCGCGTTGAGGACTCTAAGCCTCGTTAAGGCAATCTCAATATCGCCCGTCGGGAGCTTGCCATTCTTGCTCTCCCGCTCACGCACGACACCATGCGCCTGCACCACAAACTCACGGCCCAACGACTCGCACAGCGCCAGCAACTCCGGGCTATCCTCATCCACCGCCAACTGCGTTATGCCATAACGGTCGCGCAGATCCACGAAAAGCAAGCTCCCTAACCGCCGTACTCTAGCAACCCAACCGCACAGCACAACCTCTCGCCCCACATCAGCAAGCCTCAACGCCCCGCACGTATCACTTCGAAACATATGTCGCTACCTTTTTTAACCACATCCTTTTACCACCGCAAAGTTACCCAATATTCCCCAAAACCACGCGTAGCTGCGCACATCGAAAGAATGAAAAAACGGCAAAAGAGCGAATCGCGCAACGGGAGGAGGCCGCACCAAATTCGCACCAAATTCGCACCAAATTCGGATCAAACCCAATTATTGCCGTTCAATAACCGAGTTTGGTACGAACCATATGCGAATGGAGTACGTCTCACCGCAGGGGCTGAATCAGCAACGCGCAACCGCCCACCCTTCACAGCCTACATCCTCCCCACATATATAGATGTAGCACATCCGCACCGACGCAACGCCACGCGATGAACTGATACACTCCTCGAACCCGACCCACATTTTTTCCCCTACGCCATGCGCCTTCCCCATCAAATTTTCTTTTTCGTGTAACATTGCTTTTTGCATCGCCGTAGTGAGGCAGTGAGGCTTCCCGCCATTTGGCACGCTTTTAAATTCTTAAATCGTTTAGTTATGTCATTAACAACGCAATTTTTGATCGCACTCGGTTTTGTAATCATCGCCGTATCGCTCATCATCACCTTGATATTCAAGAACAGCTTCATGCGCACGATCTGCTACGCCATTATCGCCATTGGTACAGGAATAGGCATCGTCTGCTTTCTTACCCCGCAGTATGGAATCTTTTTTTACCTTACAGGGATGGGCATTGTTGGGGGAGGAGGCATTCTGGGCATGCTCTACATACAGCGATCCATCCAGGGAGGCGTACGCAAAATCGCTTCCATGATGGGCAAAATCGCTGAAGGAGACCTTTCAGAACATGTGGACGGAAAACTACAAACGCGGCGCGACGAACTCGGCATGCTCGCCACCAACCTCGAGAAAATGGTAGAGAGCATGCGTACGAGCGTCTCTTTGACCACCCAGGTCGGAGAAAAAATAGTCGATGCCAGCGAACATTTCAAAGCGCAAGCGGGCAACATCAGCTCTAGAGCCTCGACCCAGGCGGCTTCGGCCGAGGAGATATCCGCCTCAATGGAGGAGATGACAGCTAACATCATACAGAACCTCGATAATGCCCGCGAGGGCGCGCTGGTAAGCTCGCAGGTAGATAAGGAAGTAAAACAGGTGGACAAAGAATTCGACCGCACGGCTAGCTCAATGAAAGAAATTGAGGAGAAGATCGGGGTGGTGGGCGATATCGCGCAGAAGACAAATATTCTTGCCATCAACGCAGCCATTGAGGCCGCAAGGGCCGGCGAGCATGGGCGAGGATTCGCCGTGGTGGCCGCGGAGGTACGACGCTTAGCCGATCTGAGCGCGCAATCTGCCCAAGCGATTGGGGATCTGTCAGCGCAAAGCATCAGCGCGGTAAAAAGTATGGGAGAGGCGCTAAGCGCCTCCATACCAAACATCAAGAAGATCAGCAATATAATTCAGGAAATCGCCTCGGCCAGCCAGGAGCAGCAATCCGGCACGGAGCAGATTAACTCTGCGCTCAACCAGCTGGTTCAGATTACCAACGAGAATTCTAGCTCCGCAGCGGAGCTGAGCGCATCGGCAGATTCGCTCGCGATGATGGCGGCAGAGATGCGAGCGGATGTGGCCCGCCACCGCCTCAGCTAGCCGATGGGCGTGCCTGTAAAGGGCACGCCTAGAACTAGAAGGAGTATCGCAACGACAACAGGAAAAATTAGCGGCAGGCTGCGACCACCTGCAACCTGTGCGCACAAAAGAAGAGAAACCCGACAGGAGCAAACTGACAGGCTGTCTACTCTACACGCGAGTGCAAAACGCCTCTTTTCTCAGGCAGAACGGCTAGGGAACGTCCACCCAAATCTCGAGCCGCTCGCCGGGTTGTAGGGTTACACGGTCGCCATTCCAACGCCGCAGTTCATCCACCGTGCAGCCGTACTGCAAAGCGATTTTATGCAGGTACTCACCACGTTTCACCACGTGCTCCACGCGGCGTTTCCCCTTTGAAAGCGCGTAGGGATAGGGCGATTGAACAACCCGATAGCTTTGGGCGTATATCCGCCTTTCATTTTCGATGAAGAGCGGGATGTCCTTCCTCGGCAGCAGCAAGCACTGCAGCGTGTCCTGCGAAAAGGGAACGTACCCCTGTCTATACCGAGGGTTTAAGAAGTGAAGAATCTCCATGGGAGTACCTACCCACCGAGACACCGCTTCGAAAGAAACCGCATCGCGTAAACACACCGTATCGAGGAGCTTATAGTCGATACGCGGCGATTGGGGTTTGATACCGTGCTCCGGCGCGAAATGGAACACGTAGACCGCCGCGATGAATGCCGGTACATAATTTTGGGCAGCCTCGGGCAAGTAGGGCAAAAGGTCCCAAAAATCCTTTTTTCCTCCCGCGCGCAGCAAGGCACGCTGCACGGCGCCCGGGCCAGCGTTGTACGCGGCTAGCGCAAGTAGCCAATCATCAAATAGACGGTGTAAATACTCGAGGTACGAACAGGCTGCCTCAGTGGAGCGGACAGGGTCCATACGGTCGTCAACGAAATTATCCACGTGGAGATTTAGCATCTTGCCCGTATTCAGCTTGAACTGCCAGAGGCCAACCGCACCGCTTTTAGAAACCGCGAGGGGGTTAAGCGCGGATTCCACCGCCGCCAAGTAAACCAGCTCAAGTGGCAATCTGTAGCGGTCCAGAAGCTCTTCAAAGATGGGGAAGTAAAGCTTGGATAACCCGCACATAATCGCCACCTGCCCTCGCCGCTCGACAGTATAGATCCTGATGTACTTACGCACAAGCGGATGAAAGGACAACGGAATGACAGACCGCTGATTAAGCTGCGCGATGCGATACTCATACACGAGGTCGGGGCGTAAGGTAGTGCTATCCTCAGGCACGGCCACATAATCCCCCAGAAGGAAACCTAGCGAGGAAAGCCGCTCAAGCGGTGCATCAATCTCATGGTACACCACGGAATCAACCGGCGCATTCCCCGCCAGCCCCCCTTTGCCCTGCCCATACGCAGAGGGCAAAAGGGTAAAAACAGCGACGCACGCAAAAGCCAAATTTACGCGCACCCCCATCAATGGAACAGCTTGAAAACATCATTCAAATTGGCGTATAGCACCAATATGAGCAAAAGGGCCATGCCGAACATTATAGCCACTGTGAGGAATCTTTCGCTGGGTTTACGACCGGTGACCACCTCATAGAGCAAAAACATAACATGTCCCCCATCTAGCCCGGGGATAGGCAAGAAATTCATCACGGCGAGGATAATGGAAAGAAACGCCGTGAAATTCCAAAAGAACGCCCAGTCCCACTCGCCAGGAAACATTTTTGCGATGCTAATGAATCCTCCTAAAGACTTGTGGGCCTTCGCCTCCGGGATAAATAGCATCTTCAACGATTTACAATAGCCCACCACCCGCTCAAACCCCATACTGGCACCCATCCCAATGGACTGCAATAGCCCGAACGTACGCGTTCGCACGCTGAAGAAGCGGGAGAAATCAGCGTCAGCCTGCACCCCCACTGTGCCGCTCCCAGGCACGCCAACCCTCAGCGTGTCGAACGAACCGGCACGCGCAACCACCACGCTTACCGTATCACCAACTCTACTTCGGACGAAGTCCCGGAACTCGTCGAAGAACGTGGCCCTCTTCCCGCCAAGCGCAACCAAACTATCACCCACCTGAAAACCCGCCCCCTCAGCCGCTGACCCCGGGATGACCCCAGCAACAACCATCGGCATTCGTACGGTAAAAGGGGGAACTCCCGAAAGCAACGTTTCCAAGTACTCCCGCTGGATGGGAACATTAACCAGCGAATCTTGACGAGAAACCGTTACCACCGCGTCGGGCTCTAGTAGCATTTCGGAGAGCATTTCATTGTAATCCGCATACGACTTACCATTCACGTACAGAACCCTATCCCCGCTTCTAAAACCGATTTCGGTGCCAAGCGAATCGGCGGCAATCCCGTACGTGATGTCGTCTGTAGCAATATACTTCATGCCATGCGTAAAAAGAAGCGCGCTGTAAATCACCCACGCTAGAAGCAGATTCACAAGAACACCACCGCTCATAATCAACAAGCGCTGCCACGCCGGTTTTACTCTGAAATCGTCAGGGGCAGCAGGGCGTTTCAACTGCTCGTGGTCCATCGACTCATCCACCATCCCTCCGATTTTCACATATCCCCCCAGCGGCAACCACCCAAGCCCATACACCGTTTTACCTATCTTCTTTTTCCACAGTGAAAAGCCCGGATTGAAAAAGACGTAGAACTTGTCCACCCTCACACCGAAAAGCTTCGCCATCGAGAAATGCCCCAGCTCATGCAAGACAATAAGAATCAGCAGGCTAAGTAAAAACTGTACGACCTTTATCAAAATGACCATGGTCAGAATTGGTTACGATTTCAACTTATCTACGAACCATTTTGCAATTTTGCGCGCTTCCTGATCGGCCTGGACGTACTCGTCAAGCTGAGGCTTTGAAATGAACTCAACGGCATCTATCGTTCGTTCAATCACGATGGGTATAGCGGTAAATGGTAGCCCTTCCGTAAGAAAGGCCCGCACCGCCACCTCATTGGCGGCATTTAGTACAGCGGGTACATTTCCTCCCGAACGCCCAGCCTGGAGCGCTAAAGCCAGACAAGGGAAGCAATCGAGATCGGGCTGCTCAAATGTAAAGGCTTCCGCAGGGCCGAATTTATACGGCTGCGCAGTGGTTGATAATCGGAAAGGGTAAGAAAGGGCATATTGAATGGGCAGCCGCATATCATGCGGACCAAGCTGGGCCTTAATCGTTCCATCCTGAAATTGCACCATCGAGTGTATGACGCTCTGCGGATGCACGACCACCTCGATTCTATCGTAGGGGATATCAAAAAGCCAATGCGCCTCAATAACCTCGAAGCCTTTATTCATCAGCGTTGCAGAATCTACTGTAATTTTTGCACCCATGCTCCACGTCGGATGCGCCAAAGCTTCCATAGGCGTTACCGAACGCAACTGCTCAGGCGTGTAGCCTCGGAAAGGACCTCCCGACGCCGTAATA
Organism: Bacteroidia bacterium; assembly: GCA_013333195.2. Classification (GTDB taxonomy): domain Bacteria; phylum Bacteroidota; class Bacteroidia; order Bacteroidales; family CAJPTX01; genus Bacteroides_D. The sequence goes on along the minus strand of JABCPG020000023.1, from coordinate 8,568 downwards.
ATTAATTTATCGGGTAGGGTAAGCTCCCCCGCCATGCATTGCAATATCGCGGAATGCTCCGAATCCACTGGAATAATGCGGGCATTATATTTAGCCTTCTGCGAAATGAGAAAATCACCCGCAACAACTAGCGACTGCTTATTGGCCAAAGCGATTATTTTCCCCGCTTCTATGGCTCGCAACGTTGGGAAGAAACCCGCAAATCCCACAATTGGCACTAAAACGATATCCACGCCATCCGCAGCTACAACCTCTCCCAAGGAATCGTTACCGACATAAACTTCTATCGAAGAGCCGCTTAAACCCTGTCGCATGCTCTCGTAGCAATCGACATCACCAATGACCACCGTTTTCGGTTTAAACTCGATTGCCTGCGCAACCAATTTTTGCCACTGAGAATTTGCACTTAACGCAACTACCTCAAAAAGATCAGAATGCTGACGTACCACATCGAGGGCCTGCTGGCCGATTGAACCAGTCGACCCGAGTATAGCAACTCGCTTCTTACTCCCCATGCCCTAAAAGCTTATATAAGATTCTGGATTCAGAGGCCGTCCATTCGCCCAGATTTCAAAGTGAAGATGCGGCCCAGTAGTCAACATACCCGTATCACCAACAATAGCCACAACCTCACCTCCACGCACCAAATCGCCGACCCGTTTGAGAACAGAACTCGTATGCTTGTACACAGATAGGAGGCCATCCGCATGCTGCAACACCAACGTATTTCCAGAATCCGCATCCCAAGTTACTAACGCAACAACCCCATCGCTTACCGCAACGATTGGTGCCCGCGGAGCCGCCACAACATCAACCGCATAATGCCCCTTTGCAGCATCAAAATGTCCCGTAACTTCTCCCCTTAGCGGGGCGCGCAGCGAAGAGCTCCGCAACCTTCCAAGCTGCTCCTGCTTCCCAAGATATCCATTCTCCTGCAAATCCTTCTCGACATGCATACGGAACAAAGAATCCTCGTAGGATTTAGTAAAATCTAGAGCTTGCGGGCTCGACGCAGAATCAAAAGCATCCGTGTAGGAGGATGGGCCTCCGCCAGCAAGAATGGTACGCAAGTTGCTCAGATAACTATCCCATAGGTCTATTTCGCGCGATAGAGAGTCTGCCTTTAGCGCATTACTTACAACCTGTTGAGCAATTCGAGTGCTCGTATACCCAGGGATAAACTCTCTTATCGGCGTAAAAAAGATTAGCAAGAACGATAACGCGATTACAACCAGAAAAAAAGCCCCCAAAATCACTAAAAAATTGAGCTTTGAAAGCCGCATGCCCCACACTTCTTGGTACGTATCGGCAGCGGACAGCACCAATCGGTACTTACTATGGAGCGTTTCCCCTAATCGTTTTCTTTTCTTCTCCACGTTCACTTACCTTCTCAATTCAAACTTCTAATCGAAATAGACAGAAACTCTCAATTCGGAATCGTACGCAACCTTTTCCCGCGTAACTCATTGCAAGCTAAAAGATAAAAACGCTCGCGAAGGTAACTAAAATACCTATAATGCGCATTCCTACCATTCAAAGAACCAGAGGGCAACATGGGTGCAAAAGGCATTCACCCTAAATACGCAGGCATTAGCAACGGTCAGTCTGCAATTTTAATACTCATCTGTCACCCTACACTGCAACCGCATACTCCCTCAACGCATCATTCAATGAAGTTTTCCTGTCTGTACTCTGCTTGCGTTCGCCAATGATTAATGCGCAAGGAACGCCATACACCCCCGCAGGAAACTCCCTCTGCCGCACGCCAGGAATTACGACAGAGCGAGGAGGGATATAACCCATTAACTCTACAGGTTTCGTCCCACGCACATCAACGATATGCGTGGAGCTTGTTAACACAACATTAGCACCTAGCACCGCCTCTTTTCCCACATGAACGCCTTCAACCACAATGCATCTAGAACCCAAGAAACAACCATCCTCAATAATCACGGGCATCGCCTGCACCGGCTCTAATACTCCACCAATACCCACGCCCCCCGATAGATGGACCCCTCTCCCCACCTGCGCACATGAACCAACAGTCGCCCAAGTATCAACGAGGGTGCCCGCCCCAATGTATGCACCGATATTGACGTACGAAGGCATAAGTATCGCTCCCGCTTCTATATAACTACCATACCGAGCAACCGCAGGTGGCACTACACGAACTCCCGATGCAGCAAAATTCGATTTTAACGCAAGCTTATCATTATAGTGGAAAATACCACTCTCCATAGGCTGCGTCTTGCGGCAACGGAAATAGAGCAGAATGGCTTTTCTCACCCACTCATTTACCCTCCATTCCGTTTCCCCATTCTCACGAATCACAGGGTCAACCACACGAAGAGTACCCTCATCAAGCATTCGAACCACAGTATCAATGGCCTCACGCATCGTGGCATCCTCAACTGTCTCACGGCAAAACGCTTTTTCTACTAAACTTTCGAGCTGCGCAAGATGAAATTCTACCATGTCACTTTTCATATAAATCTACAGTACCCCCTGCCATCGCAAAAGGGGCAACAAGACTAAACCGCAAAATTTGTCTGATTACGCAGAGGAAGATCAAAAGAAACTTGTGTACCAAGCCCCGGACTGGACTTAACCACTAGCTGCGTTCCTAGTATCTTTGCCAAACCAACCGCAATAGAAAGCCCGAATCCCAAACCTGAAATCTCCGCATCTGCATTTAGAGCATACTCAGCATGAGGACTTTTTTCAGCCTTAATAAAGTGCTGCTCGAGCTCTTCTACCTGCATCTCACCCATTCCCCGTCCCGTGTCATGCACATAAAAATGCATTAAAGACCCTCTATCAATACGGCACATGCCACAACCTAGCACTACTTCACCTAATGTTGTAAATCGCACCGCATTCGATAAAAGGACACCTAGCAAGCTCTGGACTTTCTCATAATCAAGAGAAACCGAGCTGGGGATATTACGATCTAACTCTTGCCGAAAACTCACTACCCCCGCTTTCCCCATATTCTTAAGGAGTTCCTTAGTCTCCAGCGATAATGCTTCAAGCATATAAACGGGGTCGCCCTGCGTCTCTTCCAAAACCATCTGCCCCGTATCTATCTTTGCCTTTGTAACTACACCATCAACAATGCGTAAAATTCCCTGCGCACACTGGTTGATAATCTCTAGACTCGGTTTCAGCTCGGACTCTTTTACACCTTCTGATACCAGCAATTGCGAAAGACCCACAATGGCATTTAGCGGCGTCCTAAATTCGTGCGAAACGTTTGCAAAAAAGGAGTTGTGTATTTTATACTGAGGATCTAGCGTACTAACATCCTGAGGGACACTTGCTGTATTTACGGAAGGAGCTCGATTAATCTCATTCCGCAGTACGTGTAAATGAAACCCATAGGAGAAAACCAGCAGGGCAACGCCTAGCGAGAGCAAAAAGGACAAAGCCCCAAAATTTCTCAAATCCACACTAGATAGTAAGGGTCTAGAGTCCTTGAATCCAGCTTTAGCAAGCTGGACCTCGTTCTCAACACCTCGCGCAAAGGCAGAATCCTTCTGGCGAGATAATGCCAGCACGGGCGAATCATAAGTAAACTTCGTAGAAAAGTCCGAACACGACTGATTTACAGTATCATCCGATGCGATTTTCTCGTAAGAGCCGCGTTCCACAGAATGCGACGCAACCACCTGCCTATCTAGATTTTCTACACGACTCTCGCTTTGTCCACGAGTGCCGGTTCGCCTATCACGACCTCTAGTAGCAGAAGCAGGAACGAATACTTCTTGAGCTACTGTCATTTTCCGTTTCTGAACCGGAATAACAAGCAAAGCACCATCACGAAGACGAGAAGAAATAGAAAGCCTAGCGCGCTGCTCGATGGTTTCGCAATTCAAGGAATATCCCCACTGCGATGCGCTCCCATTAAGGTAAGAATCGTCGAGGAAGCGTTCCGTAAAAGATACCATCCACCCCTTTTCCATACACGGTTTGCCGGAAACAATTAGTACGGGATACCCATCAAAGAATCGTACTATCGTAGGAAGGTAGTGCAACGAGGTCTCATCAACGTATACGATATTAGGGCGCGTAGCTCTGTTACGTGACCGCCAATCCTGCGTATTCGACACCGATATAGTCTTACCGCGAACTGTTTTATCCGAAAAGAACGATTCCAACTGATTATAGAAACTCGAATTTCTGCCGACCAGCTCAATGTAAAACTGCTGCTGGTGGGAAAAGTTGGGCCACACAACCTCTTGCGAAAAATGGTACACGTATTCAATGCGCTTATCCAACAAAGAATCCTGCGCACTCGCACTTAGCATAGCGCACAACAAACACCCAAGCGTCAACCGAAAAACGAAGAAAATGTATTTTACGAACCGCATTGTAAGTACCAAGACCCGATAAGACGCACAAAGATAACAAATACTACAATAGGAAACAAGGGGATAAACATAAGCTCATTACATCTTGTGGGAGCGCAGAAAGGCATATATAATTCACAAAAAACAAACCGCACTAAACACCAAACAGACAGCTCTTCTATAAGAACGAAAAGAACATCGAAGAACCCACGAAAGGGCAAACAACCTAGTGACAGAGCAAAACGCAAAAGCTCCTGCGCACCCTATGTTAGTAAGGAGGACAAACAGGCGCACGATACTTCCTCTGCTTAGGCTTAATTTTTGCCTCATATGTCAAGGAAATCTCATGAGACCCTCCCGTTGAAGGCGTAAATGTAGAAACCGTTAAATCGTAGCTATATACCACTTGAAAAGAATCAAACCTACATCCTGCCATAAACGAAACCGCATCAGAACCGAAATAGGTCTGCTTTAAAAATGGTAACCCTCTATACCAAACGCCAATTAGCAACGGATACCTAAACCAATATCCCCCGATATCTAACTGAAAATACTTTTGCTGATTACGCAGCGTCCCTGCAATCGTAACGCTTTGATCTACACCCCGCCGATACAGCTGATTTATAACGAACCTATGCCCTCCAAAAAGTGTATATTTAAAGGCCATGCGCTGCGTCTTGTCATAAAGGCTATTTTTGGGACGTAAAACATGATCCATAGTAAACCCGACCCAACTATTCAACGAGTGGAAGAGTATAGAAGCCGAGACATCTATGTCAAACACCGTGGAATGCCCCTGGAGCTGTATAGATGTCAATGATGTCGGTATGGTATTCAGCTGATCACCAAAAACCAAACGATCATAATTGACCCCCCGCTGCATGTAATACAAACCGATGCCCGGGCGGAAACTCCAGGTCGAAGTCATCTCCACTGAGTATGAGTACACCAATCCAGCAACAATAGTACCTAAAAGACCATCACCCGCCAAATCGCCTAGAGCAAAGATGCCAAAACCACTGCGCAGAGAAGCGATATTTACATCATACGATACGGACAGCTGACGATACATATTTGGCACCATCGACCACTGGTCACGGTAACTCAACACAGCTCTATGTCCCTGACTTGCACCCGCATAGGAAGGCGCAATGTAAAGCGGATTCGCAAAAAATTGTGTAAACTGCGGATCTTGGCCACGCACAAACGAAACCGAACTTAGCAGCAACACTGCAACCGCCACATATTTTTTCATGCTTACCTCCAAAATCATCTCAGCAATGTTACATTTCCACGCAAATCGAACATCTCACCATTATAGAACTCTCCCACAGCTCTCCAAGCATAAACGCCAGTCAAGCACAGCTTCCCCATAAAGTAGCCATCCCAACCAATCTTGATATCGTTCGATTCAAATAGCTTCTCACCCCACCGGTCAAAAATCATCAACTTATACCGCACAACACCTTGCCAAACGGGGTGGAATACTTTATTCTCCTTATCATACTCCCCATACAATCCTCCGTTCGACCCGGTAGAGCTGGGCACAAATGCAGTAGGAAAGCGTACGAAACCAGCCCCAAGCACAACAACGGCAGGATTTATCACAGTATCTGCATAGCAGTTCTGCAAAGACTTCACCCTGAGTTTCACAGAATACTCCCCCGGACTCGCGTACTCGTGCACTGGGCTATGCTCAGTGCTTACGGTACCATCCCCAAAGTCCCAATACGACTCCGCCACGCTTTCCGTCAAGTTGTTTGCCTTCACACGCGCGTTAGGCAGCATCACCTTTTCCGGTAAAATCTCAAACTTCGGTTTTGGATTCTCATACACCTCTATTATTCTGTACGCCGATGCCTCTCCTCCATCACCCCAAGCCTTTAAGGAAACATGGTACAACCCAGCCTTCTCATAATGGTGCATCGGGTTAAACTCATTGGACTTTTCCCCATCACCAAAATCCCACACGCAAGAATCCATGTATTCTCTAGTTGTTTCATTATTCAAGCGCAAATCAAAGGGCGCGCAAGCTGCGTATTCCAATGCCGAAAAACTCGTATTCGGCAACGGAGCTAGAATGAACACCTTCTTTGAATATTCAGATTCGCACTCGGGACTCTTCACCTTTAAATTTATAGTATAAGCAAACGCATCATCACGACTCGCCCAGTTCGCGTAATCGCAACCTCCCGGATTATGATCCGTACTTGTCTGACTATTCCCGAAATCCCATTCATACTTCCAAGAAGGCGATGTCGGGGTCGTCAAATCTTTTATATCGACATGAGCCGTAGGATCCTTAAACACCTGCAAAGGCGGATTAACAGAAAATTCTGCATTGGGAGTTGCAAATACAGTCACTTGCCGACTAAAGTCATCAGAACAGCCATCGCTCGTCTCGACATGCATCGTAACCGTATACACAGCATCCACATTACTCTTATTCTCAAACAAATGCACAGGGGTCGGCATTATAGACTCCTTCTCATCACCAAACGTCCATTTGTAACTCGCAGCATTTGTGGACTTGTCTACCATGGTTACTAGGAAGGGACTGCAGGACTGATAACCCTCCTTTATCTCGAAATCTGCCTTCGGGCTAGGAAATACCGTAACAGTCGTTTCTTTCTCGTCGACACACCCAAATTGATTCTTCGCCTTCAAGCGCACAGGGAATGGTTTCGATTCGGAGGATAGATTCTCATACCTATGGGTTATCGGCAGTAAATCCGTCCTAGTTTCTTGAGCTCCATCGCCGAAGAAGTACGTAAATTCAAGACCACTCCCCAACGATTTATTAATAAACACCGCATCGTAGGGAGGACACGACTCATTCGCTCCTTCCAACTCAAGCGCAACTAACGGTTTAGGCCACACCGCTACCTCATGCATCACGGAATCGCTACAGCCATGCTCCGAACGGGCAACCAACCAAACCTGATACCTCTGCTCCACATCATGGGAGGGATTCGTAAGCTGCGGTGAGGGCTGATTCCCCTTTAACTCCAGGGTTTTCTCTCCATTCGTATAAAATTTCCACGTATACGAAGTAAGCTGACCCACCATAGCCTGTGTACTATTTTGCACATTCGGAGTAAACGGAGAACACGCGCCCGGATCAATGGTAAACGCAGGTTTTATCCCCGGGTATACTTTCACTGGCAAGCTCATGGAGTTCTCACACTGAGGATGATCCTTAAGTTTCACCGTTAGACTTATCCTCTTTTCCAAAACACCCATAGGATTCAAACGGTTCTCATAACGGAATCTACCAGGATTCGCATCGTTACTTAATGGAATATCCGACCCATCAGCCTCCCAGCTATACCCGTAACGAGGGGACGTAACTACGTTACTTATCGTCACGTCTAAAGGCGTACATCCCTCTGTTCTCGTCGACGCAAACGACGCCTCCACTTTCGGATACACTGTGACTTTTATGGGCAAAGACACCTTGCACTCCCCGTTTACTGCACTCACATTCCCTACATACACAGCATCATCAGAATGGCTATCATTCGTAAACGTCTTATCCACTACCGTCGATGCCGCCGTGGTACCATCGCCAAAATCCCAAAAAGGAACATCCGTATCAGCACCGCTCACCTTACCTTTAAAGTTCAGCTGTAAAGGGTTACAGCCAACACGCTCCAATGGAGCTGCATCAACTTCTAGTTTAAGCTCCGGACGAACGTCAAGCTCTTTCTCAACAAAACTTGAGCAAGTGCCATTCGGACCACCATAATTTTCGCTCGCCGTCAATCGGAACTTGTATTTTTTCAAGACCTTGGTTGCGTTCTCTATCCGAACTGGTGTCGGAGTCACGCCAGTTTGTGGGAAACCTGAAGCCCCCCCTTCCAAGCATTCCCATTTGAATGACGACGCGTTCTTAGAAATATTTTCAAACCTCAAATCGTAGGGCGGACAAACGGGAGAAGGCAAATCAAAGTTAAACGCCGGTAGGACTTCAGGATAAACCGTCACAACCTGAGGAGTTGCCTCCGCCTCACAATTAAACTCATTCAGTACCCTAAGGGTAACATTCTCTGTTTGAACCGTATTCGACGCATTCTGGAAGGTCCAATCCACGGTAGTCCCCGTCATCACTCCGCTCGAACTACCGAATCCCCACGTTTGACGCAAATCCCTACCACCCTTTGACTTATCGGTAGCCCTTACAGTCAACGGGGCACACCCCTGCGTTTCCGAAAGTGTA